>JBKEGM010000116.1:0-7563 GCA_046710005.1 Natrialbaceae archaeon | reverse complement strand
ACCAAACTCGTGTCTCGGATCCCCCCTCGTCTGAAAACCGATTTGATCCGGCACCGTTTCGGGGCTCTCTATTTCAACATCGGGAAGTACCGGCCGTGGAACCCGAAGGGAACGTGATGGGGCAGCAAGGCCCGGGCTCGTTCCTCGAGCGTCGTGGCGTCGAGGACGAGCAGTACCGACCGGTCCGCGTCGGCGTCGAGCGCTGTGGCGAGAATCACCCCCTCGTCTGACCCGCGGTCGCTTCCGGGTGCCGGAACGACGATCGGCTCCTCCAGGAACAGTCCGGTCTCGCTCCACGTCCGGGTCGCCCCCGTTTCCATGTCGACCTTCGCGAGGTGGTTTCCTTCCCGTTCGGCCGCGCCCTGGACGTAGGCATAGCGATACGGGCGGGTCCGATCCAGCGGTGCGATTCGGGGCATCTCACACCCGTCGTAGAGCGTCTCGCTCTCGATGCGCCCATCGTCAAGGGGGACATGAAAGCGCCTGAGAGTACCGTCGGTGTCCTCCGCGTCGAGCCAGTCGTCCCAGCCGCCCAAGAAGAGTCCCTCGACCACATCAGCGTCCGGATAACCGACGAGGTCGACGATGAGGTCGTCGTCGCGTTCGAAGGCATTGACGTGGTGGAAGACGAAGAAGGGGTCCGTCCGACGTTGGGCAACGATGTCGCCGTCCTCGCGATCGATGACGTGGAAGATGGTCCCCCGGTCGGGTCGCCAGTCGAAGAAGTCGACGAACCCGTCGCCCCCGGGCGTGAAAAACGAGAGTGGGTTCGTAACGAACGGGTGCTCGGTGAGGACGATAAACCGTTCGGTGAGCGCGAACGAGTGGACGTACGCCGGGCGATCGGCCTCGATCGCCGCGATTTCCTCGCGCCGGGTGTTTCCGTCGCGAATGCGGTAGAATCGGTAGTGGCTCGGGCGCCCGAAATCGGTCAGTAATCCGAGCGTCTCGCCCCGATGCGGGTCGGGAATCACATGCGCACAGTTGAGTTGCCCATCGAGGTCGTCCTCGAACCTGAAGTGGCCGGTCGTCTCCAGGGTCTCCGGATCGAACTCGACGTACTGGGGCACTTCGGTCATCGCGAGGGAGCGCCCGCCCATCCGGGCGACGTGCACGTTAGCGTTGTCGGTCGAGTCCTCGAACAGCATGTCGTAAACCCGCCGGAGCCAGGACCCGCCACCGGTAGCGAACTGCCCGGAGAGCGTGCCCGACTCGGTGGCCTCGCGGTACGTCTCACCCCGGAGAAAGCGATTAGTGTACCGCACCGTCCCGTCCTCGAACGAATACCGGTGGAGCATCCCGAGGCCATCGAACCAGTGAGCGACGCGCTCGCCCCCGACCTCGAACTTGGCTGGGCCGTTGCGTACCAGGTTGCCATCGAGCCAGTTGGGGATCGACCCAGTCACGTCGAGGTCGCGATTCTCGACCTCGGCGTCCAGGCTTTCGAAGCCCAGTTCGAATCGGGCGGTCACGACCAGCGAGAGGGCGTCGACGGGCAAAGGCGTGTCGCCGGTCGAAATCGAGACTGCAAGGAACTCTCAGTCACGCTCGTATCGACTCGAACCGACCCAGAGCCGGAGGACGATCGCCAGGAGGACCACGGTCCATGCCGTTCACCGAAGTGACTGAAAGCCGAACAGGTAGTCCGCGACGCCGTTCGCCATCGTCAGCACCGCCAGGGCGTAGACGTGAAGCCCGAAGAAGTTTGCCGCCCCTGCCTCGTCGGTCACCGCCGAGGGATCGTCTCCCGAGATCAAGTGCATCATCCGTCGTTCCCGGACCAGGTACCCGATACCCCCGAGCAGGAGGCCAATTGAGACGTTCGTCGCAGCGAGGATGACCCGCTCGCGCCTGTGGTTTAATTGACCGAAGCAATAGAAAATACCTCCCAATCCACCCTCGGAGCGGTATCTTCAGTGACGGACTGCCGCGAAGAACTGCCGGAATGCAGTCCCGAGGTGAGTCGCGAACGCCCGTGGTGCGCGCCGTCTGGCCCCAGCAAGTCCGTCTCGAAGGGCGGCCCTGGAACCCTGGAAAACTCCATCGCCGTGTCCGACCAGGATCCGGGTGGGATCGACGTCGGCGAGTGGGGCTCGTGGTGGCGTCAACCGTCGGTATATACTCACGCCCAGCCGTTCGTCATCGACGAGGAACGTTTCCCCCGTGCCCATCGACTCGGGAATCACCAGCGTCCCGTCGCGCTCCCGGTACAGAATCGCCTCCTGCCATGTGGGAAACGGGGTGGTCTTTCGCACCTGAAAATCCGTCCCCGGAAGGGTACCAGTATACCGTTCCACTGAAGCGTCCATACGGTCGGCGACCCGATCCATCCACTCCGGGATCGAGACCGGGACATCGTATCGCCGGGCGAAGACGCCAGCGTCGCGGGCGTGCCAACTGGAGCCGACAGTCACGCCGACCACCTCGCCGAACTCGTCGACGCGGTCCACTACGCCGGGAGCATCGAGAGGGTCCAACAGCCAGACGCCCTCTCGGGTTCGGACAGCGTGGCTGGCTCGACGAAGGGACTCTTCCGGGTGCGGAATCCACCCAACGCCGCCGTCCCACCGATCCACGGTTTCGAACCCGATTGGCGGGTCAGTCGCGGACACCGTCACGGCCGATGCTGGCAGGGATTGCGTCAAGAACCTGGCGAATTTGGGGCCGTGCACGGTCCCAGGGGACCGCCGAGATCCCGACCTCAACCATAGGTCATTGTTAACAAACCACAATCATATGAGGCTCGGAACCTAACCCCGGACGCTCATGTCCAACCCATACGAGACGATCGAAGAATTGCCGTCGACCGCGGGGGAGTTCGCCGAGGAAAACCCGACGGTCTGGGGACGGTACGCCGACCTCGGCGCGGCCTGTTCCGAGGCGGGTCCGATCGACGACGAAACGAAACGACTCGTCAAACTGGCCATGGTCATCGGGAGCGAGTCCGAAGGAGCAGTGCATTCGCACGTGCGCCGTGGACTGGACGACGGAGTGGACCCGGCGGCACTGAAACACGTCGCGATCCTGTCAATCCCAACGCTGGGGTTCCCGCAAGCGATGGCGGCGTTGAGTTGGATCGAGGACCTCACGGAGGGGTGAATTCGACGACAGAGCGGTGACAACTCTCTCGGCGCTTCCAGGAACTGCTCCGGGAGCATCCCACGGTTGTCGACCGGTGTCAATCAGCCACGGGGAAGGACGATCGTCACTTCGCTCCCGCGTGGCTGGTTGTCCGTAAATTCCAGCATGCCGTCCGACTGTTCGACGATCAGCGTGACGATCCAGAGGCCCAACCCGCTCCCGTGAAAAAGCGGTTCGATGTCGGCGTCGGCGGTCAGTACCTGTTGCTCCATATCGGGGATCCCTGGGCCGTCGTCAGTGACGCTGATCGAGACGGTTTCGGCGTCCCACTCCACTTCGACCTCGATCGATGGTTGCTCCTGATCGGAGTGGACGATCGCGTTCTCGATCAGTTCCACGATCGCCTGGCGGACCCGAGGGGAACCTCTCGCCTGTCCCTCGTCGGATAGTTCCGTCGTGATCTCGGCGTCGGGATGCCGACTGTTCGCATCCGCGACGACTCGTTTGACGATCGGGACGAGGTCGAGTGACTGCTCTTCGGGGGAGTCCAGCAGCACGTCCGTGACCGCCCGCTCCTTTTGCACCGTATCGAGTAGTTTCTCCGTCGTCGTTGTAATGTTCTCGAGGTACGGTTCGAGGTCGTCCCCGCCGATCTCTGCGATCGTCTGGGCGGACCCATTGATGACGTTCATGTCGTTGTTGATGTTGTGCCGGAGCACCCGATCGATGATTTTCAGTTGTCGGTCCCGGCGTTCGCGGTCCGAGACGTCCCTGATAAGTCCGATGTATCCCACGAGATCGGCGTTCTCGTCTCGGAGGCTGAAAACGTTCGTCTCCCCCGGGAACACTTGTCCGGACTGTTTCCGGTACTTCGCCGTATAGCGGAACTGCGGATCGTCGAGGTGCCCTTCGAGTGCCTCGTTCATCCGTTCATACTCCGACTGACTTTCGTATATAACGGAGATCCGTTCACCCTCGATGTCTGAAAATTCGTACCCGAACAGGTCGGTGAAGGCGGAATTACAGTTGACGATTCTGCGGTCCGTGTCCGCAACCAGGATCGCGTCCTGGATACTCGTGAACAGCGACTCGTAGCGTTCCGTGGTTTCCCGCAGGTCCTCCTCGAGTTGCTTGCGGTCCGAGATGTCGGTGATGAATCCTTCTAGCCTCGTGGACTCGGCGCCCACCGGGCGAACGGCCCGTCCCTGCTCCCAGACCCAGCGTTCCTCGCCTGACGCCGTCCGGATCCGATACGTCACTGTGAACGGCTCGTCGCGCTCGACGCTCGCCTGAATCCGGTCCCAAACCATCTCCTGGTCGTCCGGGTGGATGACGTCCCGCCCCCAACTGACGTCGCCCTCTTCGATTCGCGCCGCGGGATAGCCCGTTAACTCCTCGCTCCGGCCCCGAACCGTCTCCATCGGCCATCCTTTTTCATTGAAACACCGGTACACGATGCCGGGAAGGTTGCTGATGAGGGTCTCGAGTTGCCGTTCCCGCTCTTTTCGGTCGGTGACGTCCCGCATTGCAGCGGCGTTCCCGACAATAGTCCCCTCGTCGTTTTTGAGGGGATAATACCGGACGGCTAGCGTTCGTTCGACGCCGTTCGGGCCGGTCCGGGTCATCTGGAAGGAGACGACCTCGTCGTCCAGTACCCGATTCAGTCGCGGTTCGATCGCCTCGAACTGATCCTGACCCACGACGTCCGCGATCGAGATATTCGACAGGTCCTCGTCGGGATCGAGACCGTGAAACTCCCGGTATCGTTGATTGGCAAACAGAAACAGTCCCTCCCGATCCGCGGCAGCCAGCATGTCCATCGAACTCTCGACGGCCTGTTCGTACCGTTCCAGCCGTCGTTCTCGTTGTTTGGATTCGGTTACGTCCCGACTGATTGCAACGGTTCCCTCGATGGTCCCGTCTTGGGCCTCGAGGGGATACCGTACCGTCGAAAAGGTTCGCTCCCCACGCTCCGGAAGCGTCGGTGTCACCTGGTATTCGATCGGTTGCTCCTCGGTAAGGACATCGGTTTTCATCTCCTCGACGGTCGCTGCCGTCTGGTCGTCCATGAACAGGAATTCGTCGTTGCCGACCAGGTCTTTCGCCGCATGGTCGGCATACTGTGCCACCGCGTCGTTCACGACCCGGTATGCCCCGTCGGCGTCCTGTAACATGATCGGGTCGTCGACTCGCTCGACGATTTCCTTGAATCGTCGCAGTTCCCGCTCGACCGACTGATTGCGCAGGAAAAACCCGAGGTCAGCAGCGAGTTCACCGAAGAGTGTTACGTCGTTTTCTCGAACCGTTCCCCCAGATGGGAAGAGCACAGTGAGCGAACCGAACCGCTCGCCATTGTTGGTGATGGCGAGGCCCAGTCCTGGCCGGTTCGGAGCCGCCGTTGAGGCACCATTCGGCAACCGGTCGGTTACGGCCTCCATACGGAGGATTCCCTGATCGAACACGGCGCTCATGTACTCCTCTGTATGAAGCGCAGCGAACACCTCCCCCTCGGCCCCCGATTCGTCAACGGTGACAGCGTTCGGAGCGGAATCTCCGAGCGCAATGGCGGCAGCGTCGAAGCGGTCGCTCGACTCGATAATGTCGACCAGTGCTGGCAGGATTTCGTCGGAGGTCTCCGCTCTGACGAGTTGTCGATTGGTTTCCGAGCGGATCCGGCGGTTTTCGGACAGTCGTTGATTGTGTTCCTGTTCTTCCAGTATCCTGGAATACATGTTCGATACAAGGATGCCAAATGCCAGAAAGGTAAACACAATTATGATACGGATGTAAATCTCATGGAGTGGCGGATCCGTCAGGGCGAGTTCGAGAAAGGTTCCCTCGTAGAACAGCAGGAAATCCATGGCCGCATCGAAAACCCAGGCCAGGAGACCAAATATAACGGAAAGGCCCAAGATCCGTCGGTCGAGTCCCATGAGACCATTGATTACACCAATTGATAATAAAACGAGGGGACCGTTAGCCTGGGGATCAAACCACCGCCAAGAGATCGACTCGGACGGCACGATTCGCTCCGTCTGGGTTTCGTCCTTGTTTGGGATGAACCGACCCGGTTTTACCCCAAATCAGGTCGTCGGATCGCCGGCCCCTCCTCAGCCCTGCTCTGGGTCTCCTCGTCGTCGTTGCACTCTCTCGAAGTCGACCGGATACAGTCGAATCTCCAGGGCACTCGAAGAACGTGGTGGGCAGGGTAGCGGTGCGTCCCACCGTCTGATCAAGCCGTGATTTTCGGCCACAGCCAGGATACTGCTCGGACCCGATCCACGCAATGATATTTTCGACGCCAACGACGTCGATGAACTGCCGTTCACGCCTACCGTGGTCGCCGACAAGAACTCCGGGGCCTGGGAGAACTACGCCGAACTGGGAGAAACCAGTTCCGAGACCGGGGCCCTCGACGAGGAGATGAAACGGCCCGGACAATTGGCCGTCCCAATCGAGGCCGAGGGCGATATCGCCCTCCACTCACACGGGCCTCGCGAACTCGACGATGAAATTTCACTGGAGGCCTGGAACACTTCGCGATGCTGTCCATCCCAACGCTGGGATTCCCGCAGGCGATCTGGCGTTGAGTTGGATCGAGGACGTCACGGAGTAACCGGACCCCGATCGGTCCTCGACCTGGGGTAGGTTACTCCGCGGCATGCTGCCTACTCTTCACTGTCGCCGTCGTCCGACTCACCACAGAGCGCGTAGCTAATGGAATACTCGCTCCGGTTCCGGTGGGCATTGGGCCCGGAACAGTTCACGATCGTCCGTTTGAACGCCCGCAACTCCAGTTGGTAGCAACAGGGCTTCTTGAAGGCCTCGTCGAGCGGGATTTTGAGGCGGTACCGGCCGCCTTCCCAGTTCGGCCGGCTCGCTCCCTGGGTGAGCGCTTCTTTGTAGGTCGGGCCGACGTAGGGCGGCGGGCTGGAGCCCATAGGCAATCCGTCGAGCGAGGTTCGTTTGGCCGGATCCAGGAGGTTCACCGATTGGTTCCGGCCGTACGTCGCTCGAAGGGTGTAATGGGAGAGGTGCCCCGTGGGGTTCACCGGGTCGACCTCGTCGTGGGCCAGGAAGTCGATCTCGAGGGTCCGCTGACCCGGTGGGGTGTCCGGTTTGGGTTCGATCTTTGGACACTCGTCGGCCGAATCTTCACTGACTTCCTTGCCGTCAACCCGGACGGCGAGAATGGCTGTGTCCGGTTCCGTGACAGGGGTGTGGACGGTTCCAGGGCCGCTGGGATGAGCGGCCGGATGGTTCGGATCCGGGTTCGCCCGGTTGTCGACCGTGAGAACGACTTCGACCGTCCCCTCGGTCTCCTCGCCACACCGATCCAGGACGCGACGGTCGGTTAACTCCTCGCCACCGGCGGTTTCGTTCCACCCGATTATCCGGAACCGGTAGGTACCGTCGTCGAACGCTTCGGTATTGATCGGGACCAGCAGGTTTCGGTGATTCAACCAGAAGGCATTGCTGCCC
>JBKEGM010000115.1:0-7573 GCA_046710005.1 Natrialbaceae archaeon | reverse complement strand
CTCCAAAGGACGGGCAGGGCCCTCCCATCAATAATAGTAGCCGCCACCGACCCCGACGGACGTTCCATATTGTGACAACCTATGGGAGGACGGCGAGCGTTCAAAATAGTATGATGATTGCTCACGGTCAGGCCACCAAACGCGACCGCTTGTTCGCAGCAGTTGCGAGTCAAGAGTTCGGCCCACAAAACGAACGTCCCCGTTCCGCCCCAGTTATCGAGGGTGTCTCGGATGGCGAGTGAGCAGCACTCGTCGAACCGATTCCCGGTTCAGGAGGGGGATCCGGCTACGGAGTTCGCCACCATTGGACACGCCAAAGGGAGCCACACGACGGAGCGGGTGATTCCGGCGACTGGGGCCGAAGGCACGGAGATACTCGACCTTCTGGGGGACAAATATACAGCCAGGATCCTCGAAGCATTGAGCGTCGAATCCCGGCCGGCGCGGGAGTTGGTGTCGGTCTGTGAGATGTCCCGGCCGACGGTGTATCGCCGTCTCGAACGACTCGAGAACCACGACCTCGTCTCGACTGACACCACCATCGACTCGGATGGGCATCATCGAAAGGTGTTCGCAACGATCCTGGAACGAGTCACGATCGAACTCGCCGACCACGGCCCGACTGTCCGCCTCGTCGTCCGAGACAGGAGCGACGAGCACGGAACTTCGTCCGTTTCGGTCTCCGCCGATTGAGGTTTCTTCCAAGGGTTTTGCGTTACACTACGACGAAGTATTCGAGGACGCTCCGGAGAGGCGGCGCTTGCTTCACTACTCTGGCAAGGGGTTTTGCGAAATCGACACACGCTACAGGAAATTTCCTCCAGAAAACACGACCTGGGTGTATTGTGAAGTTCCTCCGGCGCAGTGGCCCTTAGATCGGGGAGTTCAGCGTGCCGAAGTACACTTGCCAGGCGAGGGCGGACTTGGCTACGAGACTGAGGACGACATACGTTTTCTCGCCGAAGAGGTAGTCATTCCAGCGTGATACTTCCAGATACTGCAGGGCCATGTTCAGCGCAAAGAGGTTGAAAAAGACAAATATCGAGATGTAGATGTAGATAACGAACTCGGGAAACTCACCACCGCTGGCCGTTACAGTACCGATGAACGTGATTGCAATGATGATCCAGGGGAGGATACCGGCAATGACACCGACCCAGTAGGGTGTCCAGTCGGTTTTGTCGGTCGTCTCATTGCGTTGTTCCATCAGGAGTCCCGCGAGATTCATCACCGCAACGAGTCCGAATAGTCCCACGAGCGTCCCGAGGTCCCAGACACCGGCGAGCATGCCGATCACGACGATCATCAGCGAGGCGCTCACCGAGTATTCGTACCACCGGTACGGGTTCATTCCCCGGTCGAGATATGCGATGTATTTGTCGTACCGGGCGGTAGCGATAATGGTGTGTGCGAACGCGGAAATGAAGAGAAACCCCGCCACCAGCAATGGGAGGTTGGCGTCGACAAACTGGACTGTCTCCGGGAAAATCGTCTCCGTTTCGGGGTTGAACCCGTATCTGGTGCGCGTCACTGGCCACAGGACTTTCTCCGCCAAGATGACCATGGCGAGTCCTTGCAGAAAGTGAAGGACAGCCATAACGGCGTTCCACAGTCGGAGTCGGGTGTCCTGTGCAGACGGTTGCTGTTCGCCCTCGGTGGCCGTGTTACTCTTCGTGGACATTGTCCGTTTTCATTATAGTGCCGTGCGAATACGTTTAAGCGGTGGTCAATAATGGGATTTAAGTTGTGACTCGGTAGCTCTCGATTCCCAGATAGACGCCCAGAATGTCGGTCTTCAGGCCCGTCGCTCCTCGTACTCACCGACAATCGTGCTCCAGAGCAAACGCACAATCCGCCAATGCAATATATGTATATATAAATAATTTATTATTACTAATCTGGGGTTTTGTCGAAGATCACTATCTCGCTTCGTTCTCCCCCCAGAGAGTGTCAATTTCCTGAACGGGGCGGGGTCACACCGGACACGGGCGTCATGTTCACCGTCGGTTTTCGGTCATCGGGGGATCTCCAATGACACGGTCACACGAAATCTTGGAGTTTCAGGTTCCCCCCGGAGCTATAGCGAAACCCGCAAGAATACTCCGCAAACCCGCTGTTCGAGCGACACACTCGACCCCTGCCTGGACGTGACGCCAATTATGCTGTGGCGTTGGCCCAGTGTCGCAGTGTTTCTTCACTCCCCGACTCGCCAGCGACCATGACCAGGGGCTTGTTCGCCGGTGCATAGACGTCCATTTCTCGCCCCTTCGTGGAGTACCATGTATCCACGTTGTCGATGAGGCCGGCACCCTGTAGCTGTTTCAGGTGGTGGTTCACGTTCTGGATGGACGTGTCGACCGTTTCCGCGAGGTCGGACGCCGTTCCAGGCTCCTCGTGCAACGTGGCCAACACTTTTCGCGCCGTATTCGACGACAGCGCGTCGAGCACTGCGTCGGAATCCGTGAGCGAAATGCATTCCGGCGTTGCTTCCTTCCCCTCGACCGTCCGATCCCCGAGTAGCGTTGCCGTCGTTCCCATTGTGTCTGTGTCAACGGTTCCCCGGACCAGTAACGTTCGGACTACCGTTGTTGTCTCGGCGATGACGAAGGGCTATCAATATAGCCTCCGGCCACTGGACGGCGGTTGCTCCACGAATGTCGCCATAACCGAAACTGGCACCACGATTGGTCGAACCGACCATTTACATCCCTCTGACCGCACGATGTCATCATGTTTCCACTCGGAGCACGTTCGGTACGTGTTTTCGTCGTGGGGAAGGGAGAGTCTCCTCTCGCCCAGTTTACTCGCCGGACTGACGGTGACGACCACCAACTCGACGTGGAGGTCGGTTCTCCAGCAGCAGTCAGGGACGACGGATTCGGGGATTCCTCCGTCGATTGTCTGGTGGTCGACGGGAGTCTCTTCAACGATGGGGGCGTCGACCTCGTCGGGCATGCCCGGGAAACCGCGCCCGATCTATCGGTGCTTCTCCTCGTCGACGGCGAGTACGCGGACGTCGTTCCCGCCGCCCTTGCCGCCGGTGCAACCGACACGCTCCCCCGGTCCATTCTGCGGGACGACCCAGAACTCCTGGCGGACCGAATCACGGCGATCGTCGAGCGGGACCTGGCGCACGACGGCTTCAGGGATGTCTACGAGGACGCCGCCGGAACGGTATCGATCCACGACCCAGAGACGGGGCGGATGCTCGATGCCAATCGGACGCTATGTGACCTTCTTGGACGCGATCGCGAAGCCCTCCGATCCTTGACGATCGGTGATATCACTGCGGATCTCCCCGGGTACGACCAGGAGCGAGCGACGACCATCGTCGGGAACGTTTCGGCCCAGGACCGCCCCATCGAAATCGAATGGCCCCTGGAAAGCGCCGACGGGACCGTCCGGTGGGTCGACGCCAGATTCAGTCCCGTTACGATTGGCGGTCGCGAGTTCGTGCTGTCAGCGGCGACGGAAATCACGGAACAGCGCCGTCAGGAACACGAATACGAACAGATCTTCGACGCCGTCAACGATGTTATTTCGGTTCACGACCCGTGGGCCGAAGCGTTGCTCGACGTCAACCAGACGTTGTGTGACCTCACCGGATACAGTCACGAGGCATTGCTCGAGATGGATCTCGACGGGTTCAGCGCGACGGAGAAGGGGTTCACTGGGGATCGCGCCTACGAGATTCAACAACGGGTCGCCGCGACGGGAGAACCGGAAACGGTCGAGTGGCAAATCGAGACGGCAGCCGGGGACCGGCGGCGCCTCGAGTCGGTGCTCTCCCCTGCGACGATCGCGGGTGAAGACCGCGTGCTCGCTCTCTCACGCGACGTGACCCAACGTCGCCAACTGGAGCGGACCTATCGCGAACTGTTCGAAGGCGTCTCCGACGCGCTCGTCGTCCACGACCCCGATTCCGGCGAGATCGTGGACGTGAACGAACGCTATTGTGACCTGACGAAATACGATCGCGAGGAGCTGGTGGGATCGAACGTCCGACTCATCGTGCCCGACGACGCGGCGTACACGTTCGACGAGGCACTGACGCGTATCGAGAAGGCCCGGGAGGAGGGACCCCAACTGTTCGAATTCAAAGGGCAGCGAAAGGATGGGGACACGTTCATGGGGGAGATCCATCTCAGTACCGTCGAGATTCGTGGAGCGGAGCGCGTCCTCGCGAGCGTCAGGGACGTTACCGACCGGAAACGGCGGGAACGGGCGATCCACGAACTCCAGGCAGCGACCGAGCGCATGCAGGACGCCGAGTCGGCCGACGCCGTCGCCGAGACGGCGGTCGAAGCCGCCGCCGAGGCGCTCGATCTTCCGGTGGCCGCCTGCTGGTTTCACGATCCGGACGGAGAGCGACTCGACCTCGTCGCCGCGACCGACGCGGTTGAGGACCGGGAGGGACTGTCACCGCTCACGGCGGATCGCTACGAATACGAGGCGTTCCGCGATGGCGACGGACTACAGTATCCTCCAGAGAAAGCGGACCCGGACAACCCCCTCGAAACCGACATGTTGCTCCCGCTGGCCAATCACGGCCTGATCGCTGCCGGGTCGCCAGCCCAGTCAGCGTACGACCAGGTCACGCTCGACGTCGCGCGGACGCTGGCCGAGCAGACGGCAACCGCCCTCGACCGCATCGAACGCGAACGGGAGGTCCGCGAGAGCGAGCGTCGCCTGAGGATCATCGCCGAGCGAATCGACCAGGTCATTTTCCTGGCCGAACCGGACTTCTCCGAGGCGTTCTACGTGAACGACGCGTACGAAGACGTCTGGGGGCGTCCCGTGGAGGAACTCCTCGACGCTCCGAGGGGGTTCATCGACTACATAGACGGACGGGACCGGGAGGCGTTCGAGGCGGACTTCGAGCGGATGCTTGATGACTTCGAGGCGGGGGACCCTGAGGATAGCTACGAGTTCGAGTATCGGATCCGCCGGCCTGACGGTGAGGTCCGATGGGTTCGGGCGACGGGGTACCCCGTCAAGGACGACGGCGACGATCTCCGGTTCGTCGGAATTGTCGAGGACGTCACCGAGCGCCGGGAACTGGAGCAAACGTATCGCTCGGTCTTCGAGAACGTCTCGGACGGCCTCGTCGTTCACGATCCGGAAACGGGGAAGATCGACGACGTTAACGATCGATTCTGCGAGATGAACGGGTACAACCGCGAGGAACTCCTCGGCGAAACGGTCGACCTCGTCACCGGTCCGGACCACGCGTACGAGGACGTCATGGACCGCATCGCCCGCGCTCGTGAACGCGATTCCCAACTGTTCGAGTGGCAGAACCAACGCCGGGACGGTGAGACCTTTCCGGTCGAGGTCCACCTGAGCGTCGTCGAAATCCGCGGGGTGGAACGAGTCCTCGCGAGCGTTCGGGACATCACCGAGCGAAAGCGTCGGGAGCGCGAGTACGAACAGATCTTCAACAGCGTTCAGGACGCGATCATCGTCATGGATCAGGAAACGCTTGACATCCTCGATGCCAACGAGGCCTATCTCGACATGGTCGGCTACGAGGACCTCGAAACCGTCCAGGAGCGTGGCGTCGAGGGGCTCAGCGCAACGACAGAGGGATACACGTTCGAGGAGGGACTGGAGGTTCACCGGCAGGTCGCGGAAACCGGCGAGCCCGCCCTCGTCGAGTGGCAAGCGGAGACGAAAGAGGGCGAACGACGGGAGTTGGAGATCAAGGTGGCTCCAGCTGTCATCGGTGGCGAAGAAGTGAACGTGGCGATCCACCGGGACGTCACCGAGCGCAAGCGCCGCGAGCGGGAGTTCGAGCAGATCTTCCACGGCGTCAAAGACATCATCAATGTCTACGACCCCGAGACGGCGGAACTCGTCGAGGTCAACGACACGATGTGCGAACTGACTGGCTACGACCGGGAAACGATTCTCGAAGGCGGTCTGGATGCCGTCAGCGCGGTCGACGAAGGATACACGGCGGAACGGGGCAGCGAACTGATCGAGGGGGTGATGGAGTCCGGGGAGTCTCGCGAACTGGAATGGCGCCTCGAAACGGCCGACGGGGATCGTCGCTGGCTGGAGGTCAAGGCCACGCCTGCGACGATCAACGGCGAGGACCGAGTGCTCACGATCTCCCGGGACGTGACGGAGCGGGAACGCTCGGAACGACGACTCCGGGCAATCCTGGACCGGATCGACGAGGCGATTTTCCTGGCCCGGGCCCACGAGATCACCCAGGGGTCACAGGATCCCGACTACGTGAGCGCGGGCTATGCGGACATCTGGGGACAGCCACTCGATGGCATCCGTGACCGATACGAGAACGGCTTCTTCGGGACGGTCCACCCGGACGACGAGTCCGACTACCGGGCGTTTGTGAATGGGATCGTCGACGACATCGACAGGGGTGCCGCGGCCGACCGATATTCGACGGAGTACCGAATCGAAACGCCCGAGGGGGCCGTCCGGTGGGTCCAGTCGGACTACTACCCCGTCGAATGGGAGAGCGGCCAGCCGCGAATCGTGATCGTCAGTCGGGACGTCACCGAACGCAAGGACCGGGAGCGACGGCTCGTCTCCTTCGAGGCGGCGACCGACGATCTGGCGACGGTGGACGCGCCGGAAGAAGCCGCCAAGACAGCCGTCAACGCAGCGACGAACACGCTGGATCTCTCCGCTGTCGGGGTATTCCTCTATGAGGAAGACGAGGGGGTTTTGAAACCGGAGGGGCGTTCGGACGCACTTCCGGATACGATCGGCGACCGGGCAGTGGGTCCCGACGACGGATCGCTCTGGGATGCGTTCGCGACGGGCAATGTCGTTAGCGCCGACGAGATGGAGTTCCGCGTCCCGGCGGTGGACGAGGACACCACGAGCGATTCGAACGAGGTCCTCGAGGACTGGCGTCTCATTCCCCTGGGAAACCACGGTGTGCTCTTCGTCGGTTCCGCCGACAGTTCGCTCGATCCTGACACCATCCAGTCCGCCCACGTTCTTGGGGCGACCCTCGAGGCCGCGCTAAACCACCTCCGTGGACAACAGCGACTCGCCAGTCGGGAGGCGGAGCTCCGAACCGAAACCGAGCGCGCCGAGCGACTCGACCGAATCGCCCGCCTCACGCAGCAAGTCGAGGCCGCCATTACCGAAGGGTCGGCTCCCTCGGAGGTCGAGCGGGCGGTCTGTGAACGACTCGCCGACACCGATCCATACGAGGTGGCGTGGATCGGCGGTGTCGAGGTTGGGACGGATCGTATCGTCCCCCAGACTGTTATTGGCGAGTCGAGCAGATACGTCGGCGCGATGGACCTGCTGACGAGCGACGAAGCTGCGGATCGCCACCCTGCAGTCGAGGCCTGGCAGACCGACGGTGTCCAGGTCGCGAGTTCGCTCGTCGGCGCAGGGCCGGCGGGCGAGTGGCGCCAACACGTGCTGTCCCGGGGCTATCAGTCGATCATCGGCATCCCGCTCACCTACGACGGCATCACGCACGGCGTCTTGACGATCGCGGCCGACTCGCCCAACGCGTTCGGTGACCGGGCGCGATCGGTCCTCGAACAACTCGGGACCTCCATCGGGCACGCCCTCGCCGGGA
>JBKEGM010000114.1:0-7636 GCA_046710005.1 Natrialbaceae archaeon | reverse complement strand
GCTGAGCGGGAGTACGAGACGATCTCGGTCGAAATCGACGGCGCGGTCGGCCGCCTGGCGATCGATCGACCTCACCGGATGAACACGATCACGATCGACATGCTTGACGAAATCGATGCCGCGATCAACGAATTCGTCGGGCACGAGGACGTCAGGGCGATCCTCCTCACTGGGGCGGGCGACCGAGCGTTTTCGACCGGGTTCGACGCCGCGACAGCTGCGCCGGGGAGCGGGATCGAGGCCGCCGAGATGTCCCGGAAGGGCCAGCGGGTGTTCGGTCGGTTCGAGACGATCGACGTCCCGGTAGTTGCGGTTGTCGACGGCTACTGCCTCGGCGGTGGTATGGAACTTGCTACGGCAGCCGACGTTCGCCTCGCTAGCGAACGGTCGACCTTCGGTCAGCCCGAACACAACCTTGGCTTGCTGCCCGGGTGGGGCGGCACCCAGCGACTCTCGCGAGTCGTAGGCGAGGGGCGGGCCAAAGAGATCATCTTTACCGCCGAGCACTACGACGCCGAAACGATGTATGACTACGACTTCGTCAACGAAGTCGTCGAGAACGACGCGATTGAGGACAGCGGGTGGGAATTCGCACAGGACCTCGCCGCGGGCCCGCCAATCGCCCAGCGGTTCACGAAACGAGCGATGGTCGCCGGCCGCGACGACGTCGATGCCGGATTGGAGGTCGAGGCGCAGGCCTTCGGTCACTTGTTCACGACCGACGACCTCTGGGAAGGACTGGCGGCGTTTCAGGAGGACCGCGACCCTGAGTTTGAAGGAAAGTAAGGGCTGCTAGAGGTGGCCAGACCGGCCGAACCCAAATCGAGCGTTTCCGGGATGCGAATCAGGAATGGCGAGATTGATTGTAAATAGTCTTCAAATCGTGCAACTGTGGGCCACAAACCAACTTTTTATATATCTGGTGTGTTATCGGATCCAGTAAGGTCGACATCGATGACAGCAAAGACGACGACTGGAGAGGGAACGGTGACGGTTTCAGAGGTCCTCGACCGCATCCCTGTCGGCGCTTTCCACCACCGGCTGCTCGCTATCTGCGGGGCTGCGTGGGCGTTCGACGGGATGGAAGTAATCGTTATATCATTTACCTTACCTGTCCTGATCGAAGCCTGGAGCCTGACCGGCCTCACTGCAGGATTCCTCGGATCGGCCAGCCTCATGGGCATGATCGTCGGGAACTGGGGCTGGGGCTGGTTCGCCGACCACTACGGTCGCAAAGACGCTTTCCAGTGGACGGTACTCACCTACTCGGTCTTCGCCGGATTGACTGCGCTGGCAACCGGTTTTTATTCGGGATTCGCCTTGCGATTTCTGACAGGAGTCGGACTCGGCGGCGCCCTCGCAGTCGACACCTCGTACATGTCCGAGCACCTGCCAACCGATAAACGCGGGCGGTATCTCGTGTACCTCGACGCGTTCTGGCCGATTGGAAATATCCTTGCGGTCGTACTCGCGTGGGTGTTCCTTTCGGCGTTGTCGACCGGGGGCAGTGTGGCCGTGCCTCTCATTGGGGAGGTCGCTGGATGGCGGTTGCTGTTTCTTGCTGCCGGATTTCCCGCCCTGCTAGTGTTCGTGATTCGGTCGCAGTTACACGAGACGCCGTACTACCTCGCGACGAATGGTGACGTGGATGGCGCGAACGAACGGATTGCGGCCATCGCCCGCGAGAACGATGAAGAGGCTGAGACCATCGACGCGTCCGATGTTGAGAGGAGCGAGCAATCGAGCGTCCGGCAACTCTTTCAGGGGGACCTGCTCGACCAGACACTGATGATCGGCACGGCGTGGTTCGCGATCAACTTTGGCTATTACGGCGTGTTCATCTGGTTGCCAAAGACCGTGGGGGCAGCTGGCGTGGTTGGGAACATCTACCTGTACTTCCTGATCATCGGACTCGTTCAGATCCCAGGGTACCTGAGTGCGGCCTACCTGGTCGAAAAAATCGGTCGGAAGTTAACGCTGGGATCGTACCTTTTGCTTTCGGGCGTGTTTACCTTCGTTTTCGCGGCAGCCATGCCCGGTGTCGGGTTCGGCCTCGGCATCGAAGGGCTGTACCCGTTCATTGGCGGCCTGCTCGCCGCATCGTTCTTCACACTCGGAGCGTGGGGAGCTATCTACGCTTACACACCTGAACTATTCCCCACGGAAGTACGCGCGACCGGAAACGGATATGCGGGTGGTGTCGGCAAGATTGCCGCCGTTATCGGACCGATTCTCGCCGGATCGCTTCAGGCGAGTTCGGGCTATCTCGCCGCGCTCGTCCCCCTCGCGATCGCGTTCGCCATCGGAGGCGTCGTTGTGCTTGCCTTCGGTCGAGAGACGATGGGCGAGCCGCTGTTTTAGCCGCACGGGCCGATCTCGAATGGGAGGCCAACGGTATTGTGTTCCTTTCGGTGTTGTTCGTCATTTTGCTGCTGTCTCGAAATTCGACCTGAGGATATTGGTTTGAGCAGTTGGACGGTCCTTTCGAAATTGCCGACTCTTTTCGGTGAGAACCAACCGCAATGTGAATTGTGTGGCGATGCGTGGGTTTTGTTTCCTACTGGACGTCTACAATCGATCCGACAGTCGCTTCAGGATCGGAATCGCGTCGATTTTCTTGTCTGGCAGGACGTTCCAGTCGATCCCTTCCGGGCGGTCGAATGGGGTGTCGGTCCTGATCACCCGTTCCGGCGTAACGATCACGTCCATCGGAACGTCGTGGGCATCGGGTCGAACGTCGTCGTCTACGACCTGACGCTCGTGAACAGTCGTGATCACGGTGGTGTCCTCGTCCACGAGGTCGAAGCCCTTGAGAATCGCGAACTCCAGGTCGCTGTAGCCCTCGCCCTTCCCGATTCGGGCACCCTCTTCCGTGACGGCGACGCCCCCCGAGACGATCAGGTCGAGGGGTTCCATGGACGCCGGCCCGACTTGTTCGCCCAGTTCCGGCGCGCCCTTGATGGTCGTCGCTCGATCGAAATCGTCGATTTTGGTGGGATCGAGTCGGACGAAACAGTCCTCGTCGCGAAGTCGCGGGACCGCCACGTGCACGGTCTTGCCCCCTTCGAGCGCCCGCCGGCGAACGGGCCGCTGTGGTGAGTCCGGATTGGCCTTCGTTGCACTCCCAGCCCTCCATTCGTCGGTGTCAACGAGGCGATCCGCGGCACGCTCTGCGTCCTCGAAATTCGGGATCCGGCCGTGGGGCGGAAACGGGAACCGTGCGATCTCGGCGTCCTCCAGGTCGTCCCACACTCGTTCCCGGATCGATTGCTTATCCATGTGATCGACCGTCAGGTCGGACGGAGCAAAAACGTCTTCGCCCCGAAATTCTCAATCCGGCGTGGCGAGGATCGGCACCGATCGATACGACCGACGGGAACCGCCGGCCGACGAACCAAACCTTAAGGCGGATGGGTCCCGGTACCTCTCGTATGGCCGAACTCGAAGTCACGTTGTCCGATCGTCTCGACAGCGAGATCGACCGCCTCGTCGAGCAAGGCGACTTCCTCAACCGCGAACAGGCGATCGAGGAACTGCTCTCGATGGGGGTCTCCGCCTATGACACGGACGAGGACGATGACCCACTCGAACCGGACGAAGACATGTTCACCCAAACCGTCAACGAGCGCCAGGACCCCGCGATGGACGACGAACCTGGCGACGACTATTCGTTCTGAGGGGCGATCGGCCGCTCGTCACCGGTCCATTCGCTCGTTTGCTGTTAAATAATCCTCCAGCAGGGATGGAAATTCCCGGCCACGCAGGTATCTGAGACCGAAGTCGTCCGCCCAGTTGATAATCCCTCGATCTTCCGTGACGACGCCCGCCTCGAGTTCCCGCGCAAGGATGAGGAGATCGAAGTCTTCGCGCGAATCCAGGACTCCCTGTCGGAGTGTCCCGCGATACTCTTCGCGAAGGTCGGAGATGACTTTGTCGACCTCCGTCATGTGGTCGTGTTGATCGAGCGTCTCGTCGTGGGATTCTTCGGCTTTCCGGACGGCCTTCTCCGAGACGCGAAGCCCTCTGTTGACGCGGTCAGACATCTCCTCGATGAAGTGATAGACGATGACGGCCGGGATGCGTACCTCGAATCTGTCGGGGTTTTTCCTGATGACCCACGTATTGAGCTTCGAGTACACGTCTTCCGGGACGTCACGCTCGTCGAGTATCGTGGTCAACTCGTCGTGAATCGAGGGCGGCATGTAACAGGAAATGTTGAGTTCGAGCTTGGCCTCGGCGACAAGGTCGAGCAACCGATCGGCCGCTTCCCCGATGTCCTCGTCCTCGCGACGGATTTCCTCGGTGAGGAAGACTGACGTGTCAAGCACGAACCGCTGCTTGAGTGGGTACTCGGGCATTGGTGGGGATTCGTGCCCAGGCATAAAATAGCCTCCAGTCGATTCGGTGGGTGGTCCGGCCCGGCCAGCGGGGCTCTTTTGCGAATCACTCACGTACTATGGACCATGGATTCCAGGCACGAGTACCATCGTGCGCTCGGCCTCTCGAAGACGACGTTCGACCGGATCCAGGACGAGTTTGTCAACCGATACTACGAGGGGACCGAATACCGGTCACTCCCCGATTATCGAAAACACCTCGAAAAAGGGACTGTCCTGATTGCGGGGATGGTCGTCCGGGGATTCCCGAAGATTCCACGGACGCTCGTTATCGAGGAAGGCATCCCGCGATACTTTGCCGGCGAGTTCGCGGTCGAAGAGAAAATGAACGGATACAACGTCCGGGTCACCCAAATCGGCAACGAGGTTTACGCGTTTACCCGGGGCGGAATCATTTGTCCGTATACGACCTGGAAGGTCGAGGCGGATCTCGATCTCGAACCGTTTTTCGAGGAGTATCCGGGGACGATGGTTTGTGGGGAAATGGCCGGTCCCGAGAACCCCTACACACCCCACGATTATGAGGACATAGACTCACTGGCGTTCCGGGCGTTCGACGTTCGCGACAGGGAAACCGGGGAATCGATACGGGTGTCGGATCGTCGGAGCATTCTCGAGGAATTCGATATTCCGCAGGTCCCATTTTTCGGCGTCTTCTCACCGAGGGAGGCCGTTGAGGAACTCCCTGGAATCATCGACGAACTGGACGACGCTGGTCGGGAGGGAATCGTCATGAAGACGCCCCATGTCACCCAGCAATTGAAATATACCACATCGAGTGCCAATCGAGGGAGCCTGGCGTTCGCGTTCTCGCTTCCCTTCGATTATGGACAGGATTTCATGTTTCGGCGGATTATTCGGGAGGCCTTCCAGTCGGCAGAGTGGGACGAGTCGCCGCAGCAAGCAAGGGAGCGTGCGCATGCCCTTGGGGAGGCCATTCTCCTCTCGATGACGGATACCATCGAGGACGTAGGAAACGGGGCGACGATTGGTGAACGGCACGCGGTTCGTGGCGACGGTGACGCGATCGCGGCACTGCTCGAACACCTCCGCGACCAGGGACTCCAACTCGAAATCGAGGCCGACGAGGCCGTTGACGCCGGACGATTCGTTAGATTCGTCAAGAGAACGCAGGCCACGAAGGACAAGACGGAAGCGTACCTGGACGGAACCATCGTTCAGGAGTAACAATGCCCTACGAACTTCGGAACCATACGGCGGACGTGGGGATCGAAGCGACCGGGTCCACACTGAGCGAAACGTTTGCGGCACTTGCCGACGGGATGGCAGCAGCGATGGCCGAGGACGTCCCCGATGTGGGCGATCGGTTCGAGGTGGCGGTCGTCGCGGAACGTCGTGAGGCGCTTCTCTTCGATTATCTTGACGAACTCATTTACGAACGCGACGTCAGACACGTCCTGCCAGTGGACAACGATGCGACGGTTGATTCGCGGGGCGAGGAATGGTCCCTTGATGGGAGTGCCAGGGGCGTCCCGCTTGAAGCGGTCGCCGCCCGGGAAGTCAAGGCAGTAACCTACTCGGAAATGAAAATCGAGGAAACGGCATCGGGCTGGCGGGCGTACGTCGTACTCGACGTTTGATGAGTACCTGACCGGTTTCGAGGTTTGGTCAAGCGGCGCCCAAGACCTCGACTGAAGTGTCTTTTCCGGGCACTTCCGGTGGCACACCCAGTAGTCAATTCGGCCGGAGCTCGGCTTCGGCTGTCGACCGTTGCTATCTTTTAGCAGCGAGAGAATCCCGCCGTTCACGGCGGGAGTGACTCGATGGAAACGCTGCTACTCCATGAGAGCGTGAACCAAGATATGGGGCGCAAGAGACCGAACGCGATTCCGTGCCTCAGAGCACGTGGGAGTGACTGGTCCGTGTGCGAAAGAAGTCGAGTCATGGGCGGTACAGCCCGGATGCCGCGCGGCGCGGCATCCGGGAAAGCCCGAATAGGTGAATCTCTGCTTCACGCACTGGCGTCCCGGAGGAACAACCCATGTACCTCGGAATTGATGTCCACAAACGGTACGCACAGGTGGCAGTAATGGATGAAACTGGAGCGATCGCCGAAGAGGTTCGCGTCGAGAACGCGAACCTCGACGATCTCGCCCAGCGGTATGCTGGTGCACAAGCCGCAATTGAGGCGACCAGCAATCACTACCACATCTACGATACGCTGTCGAAGCATTTGGACGTGACTGTTGCTCATCCAAAAGAACTGAACCAGATCGCTGACACCGACAAAAAACTGATCGCGTCGACGCCAAAGAACTCGCGCGGATGGTACGGTTGAACTCAGTACCTGAGAGTTACGTTCCAACCGATGAGATCAGGGAAGCCCGCGCACTCGTGCGCGGGCGGCAGTCGTTGGTTGAACACCGTACCGAGTATGCCAACAAAATCCACGGATTACTCTCTGACCACGGAGTCAGTGAGAATGTGAAGCCGTTGACTGAAGAGGGGCGAGAGTTCCTGCGGGAACTCTCGCTCCCAGCGCCGTGGGAGTCAGTATTAGAATCGTATCTTGAAGTGATCGAGACGTTCACCGAAGAGATTCAGACCCTCGAAGAGGCGATCGAAGAACGCGCTGGGTCTCTGAAGGAGACCCAGCTGCTGATGACGATCCCAGGTGTGAGTTACTATACGGCGTTGACGGTTTACGCGGAGTTGGGCGAAATCAGCCGGTTCGACAATGACAAAGCGGTTGTTAGTTACGTCGGATTGAACCCGGTGATCCGCGAGTCAGGCGACTCGCGGATCGAAGGGAGTATCTCGAAACGTGGATCAAGTCGCGTCCGGTGGTTGCTCGTTCAGGCCGCTCATACTGCTGTCCACACCTGCAATGACGAGTATCTGAGTCGGTTCTACGAGCGGTTAGCTAGCCGGAAGAACTCACAGAAAGCAATTGTGGCGACGGCGCGGAAGATACTGGTGTCGATCTACCACATGCTTGACCGAGGCGAAGTATACGATCCACCAGGCGTGAGTGCATAGACGAGGGAACTGAGGGCCGCCGAGCGGGCGGCCCTCAGCGGCCGGCCGGGGGTATCGTGAGCGACTGCTATCGCCGGACAGCGACCGCACCGCAAAACACGTTCTGACCGCCTGCCGGCTGTGGAGACAGCGAATTCCACGGCGGCGTAATTATTTTGCCGTCAGCGGTGGTTTGTTCGGCCAGCAGCGTTTCCATAGGTGAATCGCGTACGCCCCAGTGACCAACCGATGTGGGTCCG
>JBKEGM010000113.1:0-7639 GCA_046710005.1 Natrialbaceae archaeon | reverse complement strand
TATCGAAGCAGCATTCGATCGATCGTCAATCCCTCATGTGTTCGTCCCTAGGTTTAGTCCGATAACCGATGCAAGCCGGAAACCGGTACGACGTGGCGATCGTCGGTGGCGGCGTCGCGGGGCTGTCGGCCGCGACGTTCACTGCCCGTCACGACCTCGACACAGTTGTTCTCGACGCGGGGAGATCGATCCTCAACCGGAACGCCCACCTGGAAAATTACCCCGGCTTCCCTGCCGGTGTGAACGGGCGTCTGCTCCTCGATTTGATGCGCGAGCAGGCCGAAGGCGCCGGGTGCGACTCTCGTTGCGCCGAGGTCGTGCGGGTAACCAAATCAGGTGACGAATTCGACGTCGAATCGGCAACCGGTGATCGATACACGGCCACGTACGTGATCGCGGCCACGAAGAACACGGTCGACTATCTGGACTACTTAGACGAAGTGGGTATCGTCGATCTGGGGAAGACGTTCGTCGACACCGACGAGCGTGGCCGAACCGGCGTGGAGGGGCTGTACGCCGCAGGCCGTCTCGCCGGAAAACCCCACCAGACTGTGGTCTGCGCGGGGCACGGTGCCGAGGTGGCGGTAACCCTGCTTGAGGACGACGACCGACCGTTCTACCATGACTGGGTCGTCCCCGAGCGGTATTTCACTGGTCGGGACCGCGAAGTCCCGCCCGGGTGCGAAGAAATCGACGAGGCCGAACGGCGTGAGCGCGAGGCGGAATCCCTGGCGACCATGCACGAATACTTCGCCCAACCACACCCGGAAGCCCCCGAGATGCACCCCAGCGTCGAACCGGAAGACGAGGAGTAATCCACCTCGGCGTTCAGCTACCCCGGCACTCGCGTTCGTTTACCGGCTGCCAGCGTCGCCGTTCGTCTGGCTCCTGTCCACGTCGGGGACCTCGACGGTTTCAGCCCCCTTATTCGTGCCACGCTCCCGATCGATGAGGGCGGCGGTGCGTTCGCCGGCCCCTTCCTCGCGCATTTCGACCATGGCCCGGAGGCCACGTTTGACCGCTTTCAGGACGGTTGTATCGTCACCATCGAGGCCAAGCGCGGGAATTACGGCCCGGTCGAGGGCATCGCGTTCGGAGGCTGTCGCCTCCAGCGTCGTTTCATCGACCGTACGTTCCCGTTTCTGAAGGTCGCGAAACGCGGCCCGGATCGCCGCCCGTCGGTCCTCGGCCATTGTCCGGGGATCCGGAAGGGGCCAGCGCTCGGTTTCGTACACCTTCGTTTGCAGGCGAGTCATCCCCTCACCGCCGGCCCGCCGGCCGTGCAGTTCGTTCGCGAGCCAGACGACCCGGGAGTTGAGGATTCCTGCCAACACTTCCGCGTCAACGTCCCCCTTGGGATCGACGTAGTAGAACTGGTCACTCGTCGCTGCGCCGGGTTCGTTCCAGTACACCCGGTGGACCCGCCAGGTGAACATCGTCGAGAGGATTCGGGGTTCGGGCAGTTCCCCGAGGTCGAACCACACCGTTCGGGAGGCAATGCTGGAGCGCTCGTGATACCCCGCGGCCTCCCCCGATCGAACGTATTCCAGCAGGGCGCCGTGACCATTGTCGGCGAGCCAGCGTTTCACCCGTTCCTCGGGGGACTCGTCCGTCGCTCCGTCGGTCGCCGCGAGGGCTCGTTCGACCAGATCGTGGACGTCGAGAATTCGCCACTCGTCGGCGGTTTCCTCAGTCACTCGGATCGTTTCGACCTGGCCCGATGCTTTGAGCAGGGGCACCACGTAGTCTTCGAGCCCTTTGTCCTCCATTGCGTCCTTCCTGCCGACGAAGAACGGGTTCGCCCCCGTCTTCACGCCGTAGGTGACGTCGGCGACCTCGGACAGGTCGACCGTGTTTGGACTGGCCGCGACGACGAAATAGACCGGCGGCGCGGTGAAGAAGACGTTCCACTTTCGTTCTTCGTGCAAGGCGGCTTGGCGGCGGGTCACAAGGCGGTACTCGTCTGTGGCCTGCAATCGGTTCGGGTCGTGGTCGGCTTCGACGAGCGAGGCGATAGCCTCGACGCCCATCGCTTCCCGCACCCGCAGAAACCTCGTCACTTGGGCTTCGCGCTTGGCCGGGTCGGTTTCTCGGCGAAGGATTAACACGCTCGAGTCCACGAGCGCGTCGTCGAACACCTGCCGGTCAAACGTGATCACGGCCCGGATTGCGTAATTGTCGAGGAGGAACTGCTGGAGGTCTTCTCCGTAGCGGGTGTCCAACCAGCGGTCGCTTGTGACGAACCCAAGGTCGCCGCCGTCCCGGAGGAACTGGGTGGCGTGGGTGAGGAAGTAGGCATAGAGGTCCGATCGGCGTGAGAGGTCGTCTGCATCGACGGTCTCCGTAGCGAGGTGATTCCGGACGTGGTCCTTGTCGTCGATGTGTTCCTGGCGGACGTATGGCGGGTTTCCGACGATCACGTCGAACCCGTCTACCGGTGTGGTATCCAAGAGATCGTCAGGGCCGAGATCGAAGAAGTCTTCGACGCGGACCTTGGTCGTCGGCGGATCGGCTTCCCAATCGCTCGCGGCAAGGTTGATGGTTGTCAGTTGGGCCGGGGTTGGATTCGGTTCGATACCAATGAAATGGGCTTTGGTTGCCCGGCTTCCGTCACCCGAATGTGAATGTAACTCGGAGAGGCGGCGTTGGGCCCCGAGCAGAAAGCTCCCGCTCCCGCAAGCGGGATCCAGAATAGCGTCGCCAGCGTCAGTTACGGTCAGCCGACTGACCAGATCACAGACAACCGTTGGCGTGTAATATTCCCCCATATCGCTGCGACGAGCCGCCGGAATGATTCCCTCGTAGACTCGGCCGAGGACGTCACCGTGGAATGCTTTGAGGTTACGCCGGTCGAGTTCTTTCTGGAACGCTTCGAGGGCTTCCACGATCGGTTCGAGAGTCTCTCCGAATCCGTCTCCTGTCGGCTCGGGGTCGGTCACGTCGGCCTTTTCTTCGAATATGCCAGTCGCGTCGTTCCTCGATGCCATCCTGGTGGCAATGATCTTCACGAGACGACGGCCAACCACTCGGTTGGCTATTGCCGGATCGTCAACGGAACCGTCTGCCAGGCGAGTTGACAGCAACTCGTGGAGCGCTCGGACACGCTCGACGAACGCCTTGGAGGCAGGGTCCCAACGGTTTTCACCTGACTGCAACCCTTCGATTTCATTTAAAACCCGGTCCGCTCCAGACTCGCCCTCGTCGATCGCAACTGTCAGTGAACGATGGTCGAGCGGTTCACGGTCTGCAGGGGTGACGTCGAAAACGACCAGACGGCCAGTGCCGACCGTTCCGGCCAGGGGAGCGTCGCGATCACGGGCGTGTTGGAGTGCCCGAAGGACGGCTTCTCTGGAATATGGATCGCGCGGTTCTGTAACGGATGCTGGGGTTCCAGTGTGGATGACGACGATTGGCTCGTCTTGCTCGTCGACGATTACGAAACCCGGTCCATGTTTGTCTTCATCGGCCACTGGGCGGACTGTCCCGAACCTCATGTTCCCACGCTCGGGGTTCGCATCGATCGCTTCCCGGAGATGGCGGACGAGTTCCTCGACGTCCTCGTCGGTGTCCCAGTTGGGCGTCACGTACGGTGGTCGGTGACGGTGGACCCGGATAGAACTACCGACTGGTAACCGACTCCAGTCCGTTGCTGGCGGTGCGGATTCACCGTCCAGGCGTCTGTGCAATCCCGTTCCACGCCCGGTGTGCATCTATTTATCATGGGGTCGAAGGGTAGTGCATGGCAAGTGATAATTCGGATCGCCAATCCATCGAGGAAATAGAATCGAGGATCAGTTCGATCAAGAAAATGCTCGCGGTCGGTGCCGTCTTCGCTGCCGTCGGGTACCTGCTGATCGGCGCAGCATTGTTCTTTGAGTTGACCTCGTTCCACCCGTTGTTGGAGAACTTCTTCACGTCGTTCCCCGACACGAGTCTCGCTGGCGGGAGCGGCGGGACGCGTGGCGCCGCGGTCAATGCTGAACTCGCGGCAATCCACAAATGGCCCTCGACGCTCCTCTGGCTCAAACTCGGCGGAGTCGGGCACATTCTGATGGGAATTTTCATCTCCCTGGCCGCGATCGTCCGCGCATTGAGCGTCATGCCACTGCGGTTGGCCTACGAACTCGAGAACGCCGAGGAGTAATGAAGACGCCAGAAAGACGGAAAGAGACGATACCGGACGCCAGACCAGGGAGGTTCTAGGCTGTGAGACCATGATCGGCTTCGACCGGATCGAGACGGATGGCGCAGCCCTGATGCTCGGATTCGCACTCGTACTCTCCCTGCTCTATCGAAACCCGGTGAGTGGAATGGATGCGATCATGGCGGATCCGGCATCAATCCTCTATTTCGGTATCCTTCCGGTCGTCGGGCTCCTCAGTGGCGGTTATGCCGCCTTCGACGGCCCATATAGCGCGGTTCTCGTGCTCGCCCTCGGTAGCTACCTTGGGGTTTTCGGGCTCGCGCTTACGGTCGGAACCCTCTTATCACCGCCACCGGTCGGGATCATCACGGGCGTCGGGATTGTGGTGTTAGTACTGGCCGTGGTGGCACTCGTAACGAGCCTTTTGCACGTGGCTGCGTCCGTCCGGTTCGGGACGCTCGGAGTCCCGACCGAATAACAGTCGCTTGGCTTCGAGCGATTCAGATCGGGTCCGAGTCGGTGGGAATCTCGACCAGTGCTGGGCCGTTGTGGGCGATGGCCGTCTCAAGGGCCCCCTCGAGATCCGCCTCGTCTTCGACGAACACACCGTGGCCGCCGCAGTTCTCCGCGAAGTCGGCGAAGTTCGGGTTGACCAGATCGGTCTGCCAGACGTCCCAGCCGCCGGTGCGCTGTTCCTTACTGATCTTCCCGAGTTCGTCGTCGTTGAGCAGGACGTGCGTAATGTCCATGTCGTACTTGACGGCGGTCGTGAACTCGCCCATGTACTGGCCGAACCCGCCGTCGCTGGAGACCGAGACCACCTTTCGCCCGGCGAACCGCGACTTCGGCTCCTGAGTGGCTGCCCAGGCTCCAATGGCCGCCGGGAACGCGAACCCGATCGACCCGAGGTACCCGGACATCAGAACGGTCTGGTGTTCCGGCTCGAAGTACCGGCCGAACGCGTAGGTGTTGTTCCCCACGTCGACCGGGACGATGGCGTCGTCGGGGACGAGTCTGGTCATCGCGTCGAAAACGGTCGCGTAATTGACGCCGCGCTCGGGCGTCTGGGATCGTCGGGTCGCCTTCTCCTCGCGCCAGATCTCCCATCGTTCTGCCAGCTCTCTGCGCTGGCTTTCGGCCTCGACGTCGTCGAGCCGCTCGTGAAGTTCGTCCACCGTGACGCCGATTTCGCCCAACACCGGGACGTCGATGCTGTGGAATTTTCCGAGAGTCATCGCGTCGTAGTCGACGTGGATCGTCGGCTTGTACTCGGCAATCCCCGTATGGTTAGAGAAGCTCGCACCGAAGACGGCCAGCAGGTCCGACTCGTTCATGAAGTGGCTCGCGATCGGCGTCCCGCTCCTGCCGAGCACGCCGCCAGCGAGCGGATGGGAGTCCGGGATCTGCCCCTTGGCTTTGAACGTCGTCAGGATCGGGCACTCGAAGCGTTCGGCGAGGTCGACGATGCCGTCCATCTCGAAGCGCGCCCCGTGGCCAACGACGATGACCGGTCTCTCGGCGGTTTCGAGTAGATCGACTGCGTCCGCAAGGGCGTTTTCCGGTGGGCTGATGTCGCGCTCGGTGATGCGGCCCTCGGGATCGCCAGGATCGACGCCCTCGGCCGACTGGGTCTGGATCTCGTCGGGGAAGATCAGGTGGGAGACGCCACGTTCGAGGATCGCCGTCTTCGCTGCCCGCGTCGCGAGTTCTGCGTGCTGGCTGTCCGGCAACACCGTCGCCTCGAACTCGGCCACGTCGCCGTAGGCCGCCTGGAGGTCGACCTCCTGGAAGTTGCCAGTGCCGAGCACCTGCGAGTCGACCTGGCCGGTGAGCGCGATGGTCGGCGACCGGTCGACGTTTGCGTCCCACAACCCGGTGAGCATGTTCGTCGCGCCGGGCCCCGCGATCGAGAAACAGGCGGCGGGACGGCCGGTGAGTTTCCCGTAGGCAGACGCCGCGAACGCGCCCGCCCCTTCGTGGCGGACGCCGTAATACGAGAGGTTCCCGTCGTCGGCTTCGCGGCGAAGCGCGTCGGCGAGGCCGAGGTTCGAGTGACCGACGATTCCCCAGACGTGCCGGACCCCCCAGTTCACCAGCGTCTCGGCGATCACGTCGGAGACCGTCCGCTCGTGGGGTTCTTCCTCAGGAAAGCCAACGTAGATCCCGTCCTCCCGTTCTTCGACCGGAAACGTCTGTATACAGTCGTCGTGGGGGCCGGGCGTCTCGCCCGTGAGCGGGTCGAAGTCCCAGCCATGCCACGGACACCGGAGTAGCCCGGTCTCGATCGATCCCTCTCCCAACGGGCCGCCCTGGTGTGGACAGTTGTTGTCGAGGGCAGCGTATTCGCCATTGTAGTGGGTTACCGCGACGGTCGTCTCGCCACAACTCACTGCCGTTACCCGCCCCTCTGGGAGTTCGCCCTGTGACAGTGCCTTGTACCAGGTCAACGGCTGGTCTGCCCCAGGCGCCGAGTCGGAACTCATGCTGGCTCAGTGGCGGAGCGTGCCAATAAATATCATGCTTGGTATACACTAGCGTTTCGTCTGGAGCCATCCTCGCTCGGGGAAGGAAGCCGAGGATACCGATTCCACCAGAATACGATCAGAAGATCCCCAGCCCCCCAGCGATCAGACGAACTCCGATAACGGTCAGGAGGCTCAAAACGACGATTCGCCGGACCCGCTCTGTTACCACAACCCTGAGCTGTTTACCGATGGCGACCCCCAGCACGGCCGGGACGGCGGCGACGACAGAGGCCACGATCGTGATCGTACTGGGGTAGAGGCCGAACGCCCCCGCGACGGCGACCCGAATTCCGTTGAGTCCCAGGAACACCATCGCCACGACGCCGATGAAGAGTCCGTGGGAAAGGTCGAAGCTCCGGAGATAGGCGATGAGTTGAACGCCGACGTTGGTGCCCCCGAACAGGACCCCGGAGATGCCGCCGACGCCGACCATTCCCAATCGCGTTTTGGCGAACGTGCTGTTGCCGACCACGAGCCACCCGGGCAACGGAAATCGGCGCTGAGCGCTGACCACAAAACCCAGCGTCAGGAGTCCTAGGCCGACCCGGAGCGGAGCCTCGGGAACGCGGTCGAGCACGCCCATCCCGACGACGGTACCGATCAGTGCGGCACCAATCAGCGGCCAGAATCGTTGGCTGCAGGTCCGGAGTTCCTCTCGGCTAAGATCGCGCACCAGCGAAACGTTTACCGAGAGGATCGGGACGATCATGAACACGACCGCTGTCGCGGGATCGATCATGGTCGCCAGCGCCATCGTGCCGACGACGGCGAACCCGAAGCCTGCCACCCCGTTCGTCGCTCCGGCGACGACGATGACGACCGTAACGATGGCGATGGTTGCCGGGGTAGCTGTTGCGATCATGTATCAGTTTGCTCACGGGCCTCCGGTTTCAAGATATGGGTGGTTGGTACCATTTCGGGTCCCACTGGAATTCGGTCGGCCATGGGCGCCGGAAATGGCTTGAGGATG
>JBKEGM010000112.1:0-7726 GCA_046710005.1 Natrialbaceae archaeon | reverse complement strand
TCGATGGTCCGCGAGAACCCCTGGCTCGTGGCCGGCAGCGGCCTCAACGACAACCAGTACGGCGCGTTCGTCAACGTCCTCCTGCCGCGCTTTTTCGAGCAGCACGGCGATGCCGGCACGTACAACCAGTTCCAGACCTACATCGACGACCCCGCCCTCAAGGAGGAACTCGACGAAAGCGGCCGGGTTCACGAAGCCACTTTCGACGCGATCAGGCGGCGCGTTCGCGGATTCGGTCACGTCTTCGACCAGGATGCTCGCCCGATCACCGACCTGGTGAACGACTTCGTCCGCCCGGGCGGCCTGACGACCGTCCCGACCTATCACCTCAGCGATTCCCGGGCGACCGAGACGGTCGTGCTCGCGCTGGCCAGCCTGCTGGTCGATCAGAAGCTCTCGAACGATCCCGACTTCGGCCGCATCGAGGAAACCCCGTTGATCCTCGGACTGGACGAGGCCCACACGTTTCTGACCGACGCCGAGAGCGTCCAGGCCCGGAAGGTCATCGGCAAGTTCGCCGACGCCGCTAAGCAGGGCCGCAAGGAGCGACTCGGCCTGTTCTTGGTCACGCAGGACCCCCAGGACGTCGCCGAACCGGTGTTCAAGCAGGTGAACACCCGGCTCGTGCTCAACCTCGGCGACGAGGACGCGATCAAGAGCGTCAACATCCCCGCGAACCTCGAGAACAAGGTGCCCTACATGGAGAAGGGCCAGATGGTGATCTACTCGCCGGACAACTCCGAACCGGTCGAATGCGTGGGCCTCCCGCGCTGTGTGAGCCGCCACGGCCGTGAGTGATCATCCGTCACCTGCTTCAAACAGGAAGAACGCCTCTCGGCTCGAATCAAACGTCGTCGCACCGACGTGGGCGAGTTCGAGAGACGGATTGTGCTTCCACTACTCCTGGACCGAGATCGTCTCGTTTCGCACGCCGACTCCCCGGCCAAGTCCCCTGGGTCGTATTTCCTCGCGGGGAATTCTTTGATTTTCGGTTCTATCGGTGGCCTCACCGCTCGCTTTGGCGGTATTTCCGTGCACTCTCGTCTGCCACTAAGCCCCCGATAGCTTGACAATTGTGGCACGGTAACATTTATTGGCAATGGTCGACCCCGTCACGAATCCGCCCCTCTCGCTCGCCTTGCGGCTCTTTCTGGCTTTCGGGATCGGGGCGTTGATCGGGATGGAACGGGAACAAAGCGAGTCCGGCGGAACGTTCGCTGGGAGTCGCACCTTCCCGCTGTTCGGCCTCTACGGAGCGATCGTCCAGGCGTTCTTCCCGACGATGCTCCCGGTTGCGGTGGCCGCCCTGGCCGTCCCGCTCACCGTCGCCTATGCCGCGAAGGTGTGGATCGAACGGGACATTGGCCTCACGACGTTGGCCGCTGCCTTCCTGGTTGTGCTCCTCGGGGCACTGACGACTCATTCGGACCGGGGTGCTATCGTCGCGGTGGTGGTCGGCGGCGTCGTCACGGCCCTCCTCTCCGTCAAGGATCCGCTTCACGACTTCGCCGAGACGATCGAGGTCGAGGAACGGCAGGCCACGATCAAGTTCGTCCTGGTCGTGCTGGTGGTCCTCCCGCTGCTTCCCGACCGGAAACTCAACCTGCTGTACGGGGTGAGCGTCAACCCACGATTCGTGTGGCTCATGGTCGTCTTCGTCAGCGGGCTGAGTTTCGTCGCCTACGTCCTCAGTCGGGTCATCGGCGCCCACCGGGGTCTCGCGGTGACCGGGCTCCTCGGCGGGTTCGTCTCCTCGACCGCGACGGCGGTATCGATGGCCGAACAGGCGACCGACGCCCCGTCGCTCTACCGAATCTGTGGGTTCTCGACGGTCGTGGCTGCCATCGTCATGTTCCCCCGGGCGCTCGTCGAGGTGGCGGTCGTCAATCCTGACCTCCTCCCCGCCGTGGCCATTCCACTCGGAACGATGACGGCAGTCGGCACACTCGCGGCCGGGGTTCTCTACTGGCGGACGGCTGAGGGGTCGTCGGTCGAAACGGAGGACCTCGAGAATCCCTTCCGATTACAACCAGCACTGATCTTCGGCGCCATTTTCGCGGTCGTCTTGCTGGTCTCCGAATACGCCAACGAGTGGGTGGGCGCTTCCGGGGTGTACGCCACGGCCTTCGTTTCCGGCTTGGCAGACGTCGACGCGATTACCCTCTCGCTTAGCAAACTGGCCGCGGACGGAACGGTCGATCCCCACACGGCGACGGTCGGGATCGTGATCGCCGCGATCGTGAACACGCTCGTCAAAGCGGGGCTAGCGTGGGTCCTCGGGACCCGTCGGCTCGGCAAACTGGTGGCAATGGTGCTCGGGGTCGTCACCGTAACCGGCCTCTTCGTCGTGCTTTTCGTCTGACGGACCTGTCGGCCTTTCAGAAAATGTTTGCCTGCCGATAGACGTCGATTCCCTCGTCGGTGATGTCATACGGCTTGGTCTCCCTGGAGTGATTGGCATCCCGGATTTTCTGGATCTCGACGGCGAGTCGAGTCTCCCGGAAGTCCGATGGTCGGACGTACTGGAGAACGAACACGGCGTCAGTAAGGTACTCGACGATGCCGTACCGCGAGGCGTAGGGGTTGTCGTCGCTTGACTCCGAGACGAGGAGTGTGGTCACCCCGGCCTCTTTGAGGCTCCGCGTGAAGTCGAAGATCTCGTTCCGCCGCTTGGCGCGGTCCTGGTACATCATTTCGAGCAACGAGACCGAGTCGAGGACGAGGCGCGTGGCTCCGAAATCCTGGATCAGATCCGGTAACTCGCTCCGGATGTTCTTCAGGCTGTTCGCCATTTCGATCGGGTCAATGTCGATGACCGCCAGATCCCCGCTCTCGACGTATTCGTCGAAGGCCATGCCCTTCTCCGTCGCACTTTCGATGATACTGTCGCGAGTCTCCTCCAGGGCGATGAACACTGCACGCTCGCCCTCCTCCAGGCCCCCGGTCAGGAATTGCAAGCCAAACGTGGTTTTGCCGGTCCCGGCGGACCCAATCGCCACCATCAGCGACCGGGCCGGGACGCCTCCTTGAATCATCTGATCCAGCCCTTCGATGCCCAGATCGATCCGTTCGACGTCCGAGTCGGTCGTTTCCTCCGTCTCGAAGTCGGCCCCGCCGGCGTCCAGGTCCCCCATTCCGAACTCGCTACCATCCCCCACGTCCTCGCCACCACTCCCGAAGCCCCCCGCCGAGGGGCCTTCGGTTGGCTGATCGGGCGACCCACCAACGTCGAAGCCACCCTGACCGACCTCCTCGGCTCCGGCTTGACCGCCGGGTGCACCACCCGGCGCTTCTACGTCACCAAGTGCGGACGCAAAGTCGTCCTCGAAGAGGCTGCCGTCGTCGTCCGATTCGCCCGACGCAGGCTCCTGGTCATTTGGTGGTTCTCGGTCTGCTCCGCCCTCCGGTGGCCCCATATCCGCATCGGTCTCGGCGGCACCCGCACCCGAATCGGAGAATTCTTCGCCCCATTCGGTGTCCAGTTCGTCCTGGGTAGCGGATTCGTCGCTGGTCTCTATCTCCGAAGCTTCCTCCGGCGTTTCCTCCACCGACTCCTCTGCCGCCCCGTCGGCGTCCTCTTCCTCCTCGACTGCGCTTTCGAACCAGTCGTCTTCGCTACTCACTGGGGATCACCTGCTGCTGACGGGGGATATTGGGATTCCCATCGTTGACGTCATCTACATTCGATCCCTGCTGTTGCAGGCAACCCCTCGGGAAGGGGCGAGATACCGGCGGTACCATCGGCACTTACTGGAACCTCACTCGTCTGGACTGATAAACCCTGTTGCCAACGGGGAGTTTATTGCCCACGGCGTGGCAAGGTCCTCACGATGAAAGTCGGGATCGTCGCCCAGCGGAACAACAAGCCGGCTGCGGCGCTGGCGGAAGTGATCGCCCAAACACTCTCCGAACACGATGTGGCCCCGTTCGTCGACCAGACCACGGCACGGGACGTCGACGTGCCGAGCATTCCGACGCCGGAACTGGATACGTGTGATCTCGTCGTGTGCATCGGCGGGGACGGAACGCTCCTCTATGCCGCCCGGGGCGCCGGGGAGACACCGATATTGGGGGTCAACCTGGGCGAAGTAGGATTCCTGAACACCACCCCACCGGACGAAGCCACCGAGACGGTCCTCGAAGCCGTGGAGGACATCCATGCGGGGGACCTCACGGTTATGACGCTCCCCCGGCTCCAGGCCAGTGGGACCGGGTGGGAACTGCCACCGGCGACGAACGAAGCGGTCGTTATGGGGGCCCGTCGCGGTCACGGCAACCAGGTTCACATCGAGGTCCGGGTCGATGGGAACCAGTACTCGAAGACCGACGCCGACGGGGTCATGATTGGCACCCCCACCGGCAGTTCTGCGTACAATTTGAGCGAGAGTGGGCCACTCGTTCATCCCAGTGTCGAAGGGCTGGTCGTCACCGAAATGAGTGCCGACGAAGCGATGCCCCCGCTGATCGTCCCGAGGGACAGCCAGATCGAGGTCGATATCGATGGTCCCGACCACGGCAACGTGATCTGTGACGGTCGATCGAGGCGTCGAATCGACCTCCCGTCGACGATTTCGATTTCGGCCAACACCACGCCGATCAGGCTCGCGAGTTCGCGGGTCGAATTCTACGCCGCACTGGACAAACTCGAGTGACCGGTCGCTCACCGATCGATTGGCGGGATTCTAGACGGGGATACCGGTTCCGAAAGGTCTAATCGCCGCTTGCCCCAAACGATGTCGATGACCGATTCACTGCCGGACGTCCAGGCGACCCGACCGGAAGTCACGGTGGGACTCAGCCGGGTCGGCGTCGACGGCGTCGAGAAACTGGTGAAGGTCCCCCGGGAGGGCAAGCGGCCGTACATCTTGATGGCCGAATTCGAGGTGTACGTCGATCTTCCCCAGTGGCGCAAGGGTATCGACATGAGCCGGAACATGGAGGTCGTCGACGAAATCCTCGAGGAAGTCGTGAACAAGGAATCCTACCGCGTCGAGGAAGTCTGTGGCGTCGCCGCCGAACGCCTCCTCGAAAAACACGATTACACCGAACGGGCGGAGGTATCGATGGAAGCCGAGTTCATCGTCAAGGAGGAAACCCCCGCGAGCGAGAAACCAACCCAATCGACCATCGACATTCTGGCGAGTGCGACGGCGACCGCTGACGGCACCCGCGAGCAAATCGGCACCCGCGTCACCGGAATGACCGTCTGCCCCTGTTCGCAGGGGATGATGGCGAGTCACGCCCGCGAGAAACTCTCGGATCTCGGGCTCGATGGCGAGGACATCGACGAGTTCCTCGAGGCGGTGCCCCAGGCCGGGCATTCTCAGCGCGGGCGGGCCACGCTCGGCGTCGAAGCGGACGGTGATCCCGAGGTCGACCTGTTCGAACTGGTGGAGATCGCCCGCGATGCGATGTCCGGCCGCATTTATAATACGGCAAAACGACCCGACGAGGATCACGTAACGTACGAGGCCCACGCGAACGCGAAGTTCGTCGAGGATTGCGTGCGCTCGATGGCCGAGGGAATCGTCGACCGGTACCCCCACCTGTCGAACGATGCCGTGGTGACGATGAAACAGCGAAACGAAGAATCCATCCACCAGCACGACGCCTACGCCGAGCGCGTCGTCGAAATGGGCACCCTCCGCCAGGAGATCGGCGGGGACGGGTCGGGCCCGGACTGACCAGTCCACTCAGAAGTTGAGTGGGTCCGCTTCGTCCCACCGCGGCGCGAATTCCTCGTAGACCTCGCCAGCAAACTCAGCGTCTTTGAGGTCGATCATCGCAAAGGTGTCCTCCACGGAGAGCGGGTGGGGAACCTGAATACACACCTCAGTCCCATCGATCAGATTGAACGTTCCGGCAATGTCATCGTGGGTTCTGACGGTGAAATCCGGTTGGGAAGACAGCCGATCCCGGTACCGTTCACCCACGCTTTTGGGTAATTCGTCCATGAGCTCGGAGGTCATCAACACGAATATCTCGACGCCTCGATCCAACGCTGCCTCGAGGTGTTCGGTGAGCGCCGTGCCGATCGCGCTGAGATCGAACTGTGGACCGAGGCTGGTCGAAACCATGACGATCCGCTCATCGGCCGCCGTCAGGCGTTCGAGGAGCAGGTCCACCGATTCCTCCTGGCCGACCGCTGCCGTCCAGAACTGCTCCTCGACCGGTTCGGCGGCCTCGAGTTCGCCCGAGAGTTCGTCGACGATCGCTTCGTACTGTTCTACCTGCTCCTGGAGTTCCTGTTTCTTATCGTCGAGCAGTCGGTCCAGCGCCGTGGCGGGTTCGACCGAGACGTACTTCTTCGGCCGACTCGCCGTCTGACTGCGAACGAGATTGTACTGTTCGAGACCGTTCAAAACGTCGTAAATGCGACCCATCGGGACGTCGCTGGCGCGTGACAACTCCTTCGCGGTTGTCGGGCCCGTATTCAACAGCGCGCGGTATGTCCGCTCTTCGTACTCCGAGAGGCCGAGATCCCTGAGGCTCGCCATGATACCATCTCGTTTTTCCACGGTAATTAACGCACCGACCGTTGTGAACGAAGTGACCGTTTTTGCGTCAGGAACGGCCCCACCGGTTCGGACTAGACCAGTTCGGTGACGCGATCTGCCAGCGCTCCTGGCGACGCCACCGGATCCGATTCCTGATCCCCGACGATCACCCTGGCCCGGTCATCGAGGCCCTCGACGGCCGGGACGACGACCTTCTCGTGATCACCCACTCGAAGCGCCGCCCGGTGGAGATCGGATCCTGCCGGTGCCCCCACTTCGATTCGAAGCGGCCGCCCGACAAGTCGGGAGGCAACGCTGCCGAACCCCGCCACCTGCACGCCGAGTTGTTCCCGGGCGCCAGCGAACGCCCCGATCGCGTCGCTGGCGGCATCGCGATAGCGATCGATTCCGGTGAATGCGTGTACGTCGAACAGGGCAGCAGCGATCTCGTAGTTGTCGTCGATCGGCCGAAGCGGCCGGTCGAGGAGGGCGAGGCCCTCGGGTGGGCCGTCGACGAATCCTCCTTCGTCGTGCAACCGGTCGATGGTGGCGTCCGCAACCGACCTGGCTTCGGTAATGACGTCGGCACCGAGGACCTCGTGGGCCGTCGTCAACGCAGCGAGAACGGCCGCCGCATCCCCGAGCAACCCCCGAGGACCCGTCTCGCCGGCGTCGCGATAGTGAATGGGATAGCCGTCTTCGAGAAGTTCCGAACGAAGGTTGTCCAGTGCCAGTTCCGCGTACTCCCGGGCTCTTTCGTTGTCCGTGTACGCGTGATAAGTCAGGAGGGCATCGATCGCCATCCCGTTGCGGTCGGCGAACACGGTCCGGTCGATTCTGGGGACGCCCTCGGTGTCGTCCGCCGGTCGTTCGCTTCCGGCGAAGCCATCGCCGGTCCAGAGCGTTGTCGTGAGATATTCCATCGCGCGCTCGGCGGTCGCTCGATAGGCCGGCGCGCCCGTCGACAGGTAGGCGTTTGCGAACGCCCTGAGGAGTGCAGCATTCGTATCGAGCAGTTTCTCACGGCTTGGACTCGACCAATCCTCTTGGGCAGCGTATCTGAAGAAGCCACCGTCCCCGTCCTGCAGGTGCGTTCGAATCGCGTCGAGCGTTCCGGTGGCCTGCTCGCGCTCGCGCTTGAGTGCGAACTCGATGGTCCGGGGCATGGGGAACTTCGCACCCTCGCCCCACCCGGCGTGATCCTGATCGAACGACTCGGCCAGTCGCCC
>JBKEGM010000111.1:0-7736 GCA_046710005.1 Natrialbaceae archaeon | reverse complement strand
AGCAGTCGCCCGGATCACTCGAACCGATAGATTTACCGTCGAAGTGGCGCCTCGTGAAATTATCCATGGCCTCCGAGTCGCAGTCCTCCTTCCCCATCACGCTCTTCGAGCCATTGCTCGCCGTGCTTGCGGGGACCTACCTCCGGACCGCCCTCCATCTGTTTGGGGCCGGGGATTCCATCGGGGTCGCGGCCGGGATCGTGATGGCCGTCACCGTCTGGATCGGACTGCTACACTTCCAGACCGCCGTCGACTGGATACTCAGAAGTCGGCTCCACGTCGTTCTGGGGATCGGGTCGATGCTGACCCACGTCGTGCTGATGAAATTCGCCTTCGACATCCTGCTCGAGATCCGAGCCCTCTCTTACGTGCCGATTCTCGGCGGACTCGGCGTATGGATGGCCGGAGGCCGGCGACGCGCGAATCGACTCCGCGATCGAAACGATGTTCTGCTGTCGATTTCAGCCCAGCAGGACTGGCGGCGGCCGTTTGGGCTGATCGTTGCCCTGATGGTCGGGTACCTCGTTGTGGAACTGGGTGTTTTGGGCAATCCCGCCTCGATGTTCCAGTTTCTCTTCTGGCTTGCCATTTACTCGATCATCGTCGTGGGTTTCGTGGGGTTTGTACTTCTGCTGGGGTCCGAAATCGGCGTCACACTGGTTGTCCTCGACGACGCGCTCCTGGTCTTTGGGCAGGACGGGCTGGCCGCCAATACGATCCCCTGGCACCGGGTTCGTCTGAGTGAGGCCGACAATGACACTATTCGGATCCGAACCCGGTGGCCGCCGGGAGGGTTCGAATGCGACCTGTCGACCGTTCAAGACCCACACACTGCCATTCGGACCTTTCGCGAACGGACAAACGATTGATGATTTTGGAACGTAACCTGGATTGTATCACCACAAGGGGAGAGGTTGACTGCCCGGACGAACTGGGAGCGGCCATTCCTGTGCTCCACATATTTTCGCACCGAGACGAATCGGCCAAAGGGTTATTTAGTGGGTCGCTAGTACATCCAATGGCATGGCCGGTCGGCTTGAAACGGGCATCGATGTTCTCGATCGAAAGCTCAATGGCGGTATCCCGCCGGGTCGGATCATCGCGCTCACGGCGTCCCCGGCAAGCCAGGCTGAGCTGCTTCTCTACGAGCTGACGGCCGCCAGGGGCACGCTGTATCTCACGACCCAACGGTCCGACCAGGCCGTACGAGACGCTATCGAGAACACCAACGCCCCAGTCGGGAGTCCGACCGTCAGGGACATCGGTGGAAGCGAGCCCCTGGATCAGGCAAACCGACTCATTCGAGCCCTCCCTGAGGGAGCGAACCTCATTATAGAACCGGCCGATCCTCTTGAACGACGCGAACCAAGTCGATACCAGAACTTCCTCAATGACCTGCAAACGCATATGGTCAACACCGGGAGCATCGCCTTCCTTCATTGTCTCGACGCTGACGTTGCTGCACCCGAAAACAGGGACGTCACGCTTCACATGGCCGACATCGTGTTCGAACTCGAAACGCAGATTCGGGGAACGGATCTCGTGAACCGGCTGGCCATCCCGAAATTCCGGGGTGGAACCGCACTAACGGAAACGATCAAGCTCGAACTGGCCGACGCCGTCGACGTGGACACGAGCCGCGATATTGCCTGACAATCGGGGTGGCCAAACTCATTGCTGCGTGTGGAAACGCTATTCCACATTGGCAATGCTGGCGGTATCGATCGATAACGAGTGAGTAATTAGCGTTGCCGGGGCAACGTTCGAACGCTACTCTCCGCCGTCCTCTTCGAGTTCTTCGACGATATCTTCGGCATCCACATCGGCATCGTCAAGCGCCTCTTCGACGTCGCCACCGCCCATACCGCCACCCATCATGCCACCCATGCCGCCCATCATGCCGCCCATGCCACCGTCGATGACTTCCTGGACGACAACGCGGTCGAGGTCGAGTTTCTCCATGACGTCCTCGGCGATCTGCTGCTTGGAGAACATCCACTGCTGGTCCATCGCGAGCTCGGGCGTGGCCTCGACGTAGAGGGACTCCTTCTCGACCGTAACGGTTTCATATTCCGGTTCAGGGGGTTCCTCGTGCTCGTCTTCGGCTTCCGCTTCGTCCGGTTCGACGAGTTGTTCCTCCTCGACCTCCTCGCTCTCGATCCACATCTCGAGGTCCTGCTCGAGGTACATCCGGAACAGGCCCTTTGCGCGCTCGTGACGGTCCTCCACGACGTCGACGATCTCGTACTCGTATTCGATGTCCTCACCGGCGAGCGGGTGGTTGAAATCCACTCGAGCGCGGCCGCCAATGACGGTTTCCACGTATCCCTGTTCGCCATCGACTTGGACCTGGGCACCGGGGTACCGATCGTCCTCGTCGATCTTCTCGGCGCTGATGGTCCTGACCTTGTCGTTTTCGTACTCACCGAAGGCTTCCTCGCCCGGGACGATGACGCTCCCGCTCTCGCCGAGCTCGCGACCCTTGACGTCCTCTTCGACAGCTTCGAAGATATGCTGCTCACCGAGTATGAGCGTGCGCGGCTCGAAATCGCGATCCTGATCCTCGACGCCCTCTTCTTCCGCCACGTCGGCGTGAGTGGTGTCGACGAGGGTGCCCTCATCAACGGTACGGGCGGTATAATCGAGTTTGACGAATTCGCCGTCCTGCAATCCGGACTGATCGGGCGATTCTTCCTCGGGTTCCGCCTCGGTATTTTCGGCTTCCTGATCGTCGGTCATACTGTACACCTCTGTCGTTCCGCATTTAAGCATCGTGATTCGGCCCGACCGGGAGTCGCGCTCCCCAAAGTATGGAGAACCGTGCCAGAGCGCCACGGTTATTGTCACACGAAGCCGATGATCACAGATATGTATGAGATCGAGGTCAAGGTGCGAGCCGACCACGATCACCTTCGTGAACGTTTGGCAAGGACGGACGCCAGTCGCCTCGGTCGGGTCGTTCAAAAAGACACCTACTATTCGCACCCGGACCGGAATTTTGGGAAAACCGACGAAGCCCTCCGAATCCGGCGAGAACACGCCGACGAGAAAACTACCGCCCGAGTAACGTATAAAGGGCCACTCGTCGAGGCCGAATCGAAGACCCGTGAGGAATTCGAAACCGACGTCAAGGACGGAGAAACGATGGGGGATATTCTCGAACGGCTCGGATTCGACCCGGTTTCCACCGTCCATAAGGAACGAGAGCGGTACGAATTGGGAGGCTACCATATCGTGTTGGACTCCGTTGACGGCCTGGGTGAGTTCGTCGAGGTCGAGACGGCCGCGCCAAAGGCCTCACTGAAAGAAAAGCGAAGGGGTGCGATGGAAATCCTGGAACGCCTCGGTCTCGACCCTGACAACCAACAGCGAACCTCCTATCTGGAACTACTCCTGGAATCCAACGCCAAATAACGTGCACCGTGTCGACGGAACAGCCGTCAGTCCCGAAGGGCTCAGGATCGCTGGCCGTCCATCGCCCCGGTTGGTCGTTCTTCGTCAACTCCCGCCGGTAATTCGGCCATACACTCCCGACAAAATCGAAAATATGGATCGTTGGCTGTGTGGCAGTCCGGACACTCGACCGACCCACCGCCACCCTGTTCGACGTGGCTGTCTCCCCCATCCGCGGCGCGCGACGCGTACCGGCGCACCAGGAGGTACATCAGGACTGCCACATTGGCCACACCCAACGCCACCAATACCGACTGCGGCGTCAGTTCGAACATCTATCTAATTTCTACGAGGGCCGGCCGTTTGAATCCCCCGATGCATCGACCGTGGCGCAGGCTATTTTTTGGGAAAGACTTATATATTCCCGTAATTTACCTAGGGTGAAATCAAATCCCGCGAACCGTTTTTTCACGTTCGCACCTTCACCCCCATCAGCTATGAGTCAGGAAGCTTTCACCCACGCGACCAAACGAACAACTCGAAAAACCACCGACCAAGAATCCGTCGAGGATAAGGAAACGAACGACGTGAACGAATGTCCCGAATGTGGCGGGCAGACCATTACGGATGACGTTCATGGCGAATCAGTCTGCAGCGAGTGTGGACTCGTCGTCGATGGCGAAAAAATCGATCCTGGGCCCGAATGGCGGGCCTTCGACCCCGGGGAGAAGGATCAGAAGTCCAGAGTAGGGGCACCGACGACGAAGATGATGCACGACGACGGGTTGTCGACGAACATCGGCTGGCAGAACAAGGACGCAAACGGCCGGGCCCTTTCGTCGCGACAGCGCAAGAAAATGCAACGCCTGCGCACCTGGGACGAGCGGTTCCGAACCCGTAACTCCAAGGAGCGCAACCTCAAGCAAGCGCTCGGCGAGATCGACCGAATGGCCAGTGCACTGGGACTCCCCAAGGCCGTTCGGGAGACTGCTTCCGTGATCTATCGCCGCGCCCTCAAGGAGGATCTGCTGCCGGGCCGTTCCATCGAGGGCATCTCGACCGCCTCGCTGTATGCCGCCGTCAGAATGGAAAACGTCCCCCGGAGCATCGACGATTTCGCTGGGGTCACCCGGGTCGACGAAGAGTCCTTCAAGCGGGCCTATCGATATATCGTCCGCGAACTCGACCTCGAGATCGGACCGACTGACCCCGAGAAGTACCTCCCCAGGTTCGTCTCGGCACTCGACGTCTCCAGCGAGACCGAATCACTCGCCCGGGAACTGCTCGAGACCTCCCGCGAGGCGAACGTCCATAGTGGCAAGTCCCCCGTTGGGCTTGCTGCAGCCGCGATTTACGCGGCCGGTCGACTGACGAACGAGCACGTCACACAGAGCGAGATTGCCGATGTCGCCGACGTCAGCGAAGTGACCATCCGGAACCGCTACCAGGAGATGCTCCGGGCCGTCGAAGGGGCCGCCCCCTACGCGAATGCGACCGAGTCCGAAGGCGCCACTGGGCAGGCCTAAGGGGGACCTCGTCACCTGTGGTTTGCCAGTGGTTGACATAATCTGTAGTAATCAAATCGTCTCTCCTGGTTTCCGCAAGTTATAGAAACGACCGTCGAGAAAGGTTGGCAATGACAACGCGTAATATCAGGGTCGACGAGTACGACCAGACAACGGTCGAGGACCAGTACGTCGAAATCGTCGAGCGGAAAGGCATCGGTCACCCCGACTCGATCTGTGACGGCGTCGCCGAGAGCGTTTCTCGGGCGCTCGCGCAAGCGTACCTTGACCGCGTTGGGCATGTTCTCCACTACAATACCGACGAAACGCAGCTCGTCGCCGGGCGCTCCGCGCCCGCGTTCGATGGCGGCGAGATGCTCGAACCCATCTACCTCCTGATCGTCGGCCGAGCAACGAAGTCCTATGAGGGAACGAACATTCCGGCCGAGACCATCGCGTTGAACGCGGCTCGCGAGTACCTCGGCGAGAAGATTCCGCGTCTTGACTTCGGCAAGGATATCGTCGTCGACGTGCGTCTGGGTGAGGGCAGTGGCGACCTCAAAGAAGTGTTCGGGACCGACGGCGCGACCGTCCCGGAGGCGAACGACACCAGTTTTGGCGTCGGACACGCCCCGCTCACCGAAACCGAGCAGATCGTTCGGAACGCCGAACGCCGACTCAACACCGAATTTGCCGACGAACACCCCGTGCTGGGCCCGGACGTGAAGATCATGGGGAAGCGAGAGGGCGACCACATCGACGTGACCGTCGCAGCCGCGATGATCGACGAGTACGTGCCAGACGTCGAAACGTACAAGGAAGCCGTCCAGCAGGTGCGGGATTACGTCCACAACGTCGCCACCGAATATACCGACCGGGAAGTCTCGGTCCACGTCAACACGGGCGACGACCCCGATGAAGGGGCGATCTACCTCACGACGACCGGCACGAGTGCCGAACATGGGGACGATGGTTCGGTGGGGCGGGGCAATCGCGCCAATGGGCTCATAACGCCAAACCGCTCGATGAGCCTGGAAGCCTCGAGCGGCAAGAACCCCGTCAATCACATCGGTAAGATCTACAACCTTCTCTCGACGGAGATCGCCCGCTCGGTGGTCGACGAGGTGGACGGTATCAACGACCTTCGGATCCGCGTCCTCTCCCAGATCGGCCGCCCCATCGATCAACCCCACGTCGCCGACGCGTTCGTCCAGACGGAACCGGGCGTCGGCCTCGCGGCGATCGAGGACGACGTCGAGGCCATCGTCGACCGGGAACTCGCCAACGTCACGGACATTACGCGCCGCGTTATCGAAGGCGAACTCGATACGTTCTAACCCCCGGAACAGCGTTCCTCACGACCCGGAAGGGGTTTACCGTCCCATCGATTACTCGCGACCGTGAAACCGCCAGGCGCTGACGCGGTTCTCATTCGAGACGGCGACATCAATACCAAGAGCGAACCCGTCCGTCACGCGATGGAACAGCGTCTGATCGATAACGTGTCAGGCTTGCTCGATGCTCGGGGCGTCGAGGCTGACATCGAGTACCGCCGGACGCGGCCGATAATACACACCGACGAAGCGTCGGTGGAAGCTGCTGCCGAGGCGGCAATTGACGCGTTCGGCGTCGTCTCGGCCAGTCCAGTCAGGCAGGTCGCCCCCGAACGCGACGCTATCGCCGACGCCCTCGCAGAGACGGCGCGGGACTGCTACGAGGGCGGCACCTTTGCCGTGGCGGCCCGACGGGCGGACAAGGACCTCCCGTTTACCAGCCAGGACTTGGGGGAAATCGGGGGCGCAGCCGTCGAGCACGCCGTCGCCGACGAGTTCGACCCAGTCGTTGACCTCGACGATCCCGACCTGACGTTCTTCATCGAGGTTCGCGAGGACGTCGCGTTCCTCTTCGTGGAGAAACGTTCCGGACCAGGCGGGCTTCCACTCGGGAGCCAAGCGCCACTCGTCGCCCTCGTCAGCGGCGGCATCGACTCGCCCGTGGCCGCCTATGAAGCGATGCGCCGTGGATCGCCGATCGTCCCCATCTACGCCACTCTGGGGGAGTACGGCGGCCCCGACCACGAAGCCCGGGCAGTGGAGACGATCCGTCAACTGGCAGCCTTCGCCCCAAACTACGACGTCCGACCCTATGTCCTCGAGGTTGGTGAATCCCTCTCGGTCCTTGCCGCCCGGATGAACCAGGGACGGATGTTGGCGTTCAGGCGACTGCTGTTCCGGGCGGCCGAAGAAATCGCTCGCCAGGACGGTGCCACGGGGATCGTGACCGGCGAGGCCATCGGCCAGAAGTCGAGCCAGACGGCCACCAACCTGGCGGTCACCGACGCTGCAACGACCCTTCCGATCCATCGCCCGCTCCTGACCCGTGACAAGACCGACATCGAGGAGCAGGCCCGGACAATCGGCACGTACGACGATTCGACGATACCCGCGGGATGCAACCGATTCGCCCCTGGCCAACCGCTCACGGGCGCCAGTCTCGACGGACAGTTGGCCCGGGAACCGGACGACCTGTTCGATCGAGCGGAACGGATCGCCAGGAACGCGGAACGCGTTTCGCTCGAAAGGGTTTTCGAAACCGTCTAAAAAGATACTTGTCGCCGGGACTGAATGGCGTCGGATATGGACCGCCGCCCGTCGATTCGTCACGTGCGGATTCTCGCCGTACTCCTCCTGGTGATCGGTATCGCTCCGGTAGCGACCGCCTACGTGACGACCCACCACGGAGGCGGACCGAACCCCAACACGATTCCCGACGAGGTACCGCCGACCGACGGCATCACGGTATTCACAATCGACGGGCTTGGACCGAGTCAGGTCGTTG
>JBKEGM010000110.1:0-7788 GCA_046710005.1 Natrialbaceae archaeon | reverse complement strand
TAACGTGGTGTTGTTGTTGCGCCCGGCAGAGGGGCGCAGGGCGCGAGACGATGCAGGCAGCCGTCGATGAGCGTTCCTGCGTCGAGGTGACTACGATGAAAGACCCAGAGTCGAGAACCATCTTCGCAGGCGTCGATGGACGTACCGACACCGAACTACCCGAGTGGTATCGTCAGCGTCACGGCGGCAAAGACACCGTGAGCTTCGCTGAGGCGATCCGCGACCTCCCGCAGGCCGTCGAGACGACCGTGGCGTACCAGAATCCGTACACCGACGAGTGGGTCGAGACGGAGCGGTTCAACGCGCTCGTCGAGCCGAGTCGCGCTCGAGAGCAGGCCCGTGAGGAGGACGCCGAAACGGATTCTTTGTTCCATATTCCGACCGACTCGTACTCGATCATCAACCCGGTCGACGTCTACGGCCCTCTGGAGGAGGTCCTTCGGGAGGAGACTATCGACCGAACGCCGCTGGGTGACGTGATGTTCGGCGAGATTCGTCGCTACCGGGGCGGCGGCGAGGTCCATATGGACATCATGTTCGACGGCCTCGAAGTGCGCCTTCCCGGCCGGTCGGACCCGATCACGATGGGCGTCACGTCGGGCTACGACTTCTTCGGTGAGCACGCCGTCTACGTCGAGGGGTTCGCCCAGGACGGGTACTGTTCAAATACGATGCGTTCGCTCACCGACAAGGAGGTCATCAAACACGTCGGCGACGTGCGGAACTTCCGCACCTGGTGGGAGGAGCTTCTCGCACAGGTCGAACTCGTCGCCGACGACCTATTCGAGTTCATCCGGGACGCCCAGGACATCGACCTCGACTTCTCGGAGCTCCCGTTCACCGTCACGGAGTTTTACAGTCTTCTGGGCTTCCCGGACTACCTGGCCGAGCGCGCTGCGAGTGATGCGGAGGCCAACGCGACCTCCCCCGTCGAGATCGATATGTGGACGCTGCATTCCGGCGCCACGTACGCGCTCACCCACTTCTTCCAAGGCAAGGAGGGTGCGTCGCTGGACGGCTACGTTCGCACGGCCAACGACATCCTGTTCAACCCGGAGGGCACCATCGAGCGCGTCGAACGCGCTTACGAGGAGGAGCTGGAGACAGACGGCGATGACGGGTCGCAGGCGTCGCTCGCCGGCGAGCGCGCGCTCGCGAGCATCGAGCGCATCAGCGACGATCTGCAAGAGAAGGTCAACCAGTTCGAGGAGCGCGAGGACGCGCTTCGTGAGCGGTTCCAAGATGCCATGAGCTGATTGTCGGAGCGGCGTTCACTGATACAATCCTAAAATAGCAGTCTACGTTAGAGATTCCGGTTCCTCGTTATATTCGACTACTAATTCGACATCCTCAGGACCGAATTCATCACGTTCCGCTTCAAGCGTATCAAGAGCGTCTTTAACCGGGAAGAAATCCGGCTTCTCGAGTGCATCTTCTGTCGCCCAGGCGTATCGAATCGTTTGCTCGGAATCAATGAGAAACACGGCACGCTGCGGGACGCGCTCGTGGTTCTCCCATTCATCATAACAGATGTCATATGACTCGGCAACCCGCCCGGAACTATCACTAAGTAACGGGAAATTGAGGCCGTATTCCTCGGCGAATGCTCGATGGGCGTAGACGCTGTCACCAGAAATTGCCCAGACATCGAGAGCGGGCGTTAGCTGAAACCACTCTGCATCGCGAATCGCACACAGTTCGTTTGTACAAATAGGACTGAAATCAAACGGGTAAAATACCAGCAACGCAGCCCGATCATTGGCTGTTGACTCATCCAAGCAGTACCCGGTTTGTTCTCCGTCACGGAGACCCGGAAGAGTAAATGACGGTGCAGACGCTCCCTCGTTTATCATACGACATAGTAGCACACGAAGACAGGATAGTCATTGGGTCAGCACTCCGATCTGAATTGCTCACCACTTGATGTGGGATGAAATTCACTAAAGTCCGTACGTCAGGAGTTCGCCGTCGCCCACTCAAGAAGCGGTTCTAATCTCGAACGAATCTCATCACCCTCGTCAGTTAGCGCGTATTCGACGCGTGGTGGAATTTCGTTGTACTGCGTCCGTGAGACGAGTCCTGCCTCCTCGAACTCGTCGAGTCGTTTCGAGATTGTCGAGGTACTCGCCGTCGGGAGGTGCTCCTCAATCTCCGCGAACCGCAGCGAATCGTGTGCGCCGATGATGCTGACGAGTTGCATCGCGTATTTCCGGCTCAACGTGTCGATGACACCCGTGAGCGGACAGTAGCACGTCCCCTCGACATCGCACGCGGGCGCCGATGACGTAGTGTCTGCCATAGCTTCGTGGCCTCCAACCTACTCCATAGCTTCGGACTCTGGAGTACAAGAACTTCCCGTCGTAAAGTATAGGCACAGATGACTCAGACAGCCGACTACGATCTCGTGATTCTCGGTGGCGGCGCCGCAGCCTTCGCCGCAATCACCGAAGCGAGTCGACGCGATCTCTCGACAGCGATGGTGAATACCGGCTTGCCCATCGGCGGGACGTGCGTGAACGTCGGCTGTGTTCCGAGTAAGCATCTCCTTGCCGTCGCCGAGAGCGGAGCTGCAGCGTCGGAGAACCCCTTCGACGCCGTTCGATACCCCGAGGAGCCGACCGTCGATTGGGCCGCCGCCCTCAACGACACCGACGAACTCGTCGAGCGGTTCCGGCAGGAGAACTACGTCGACGTCGCCGAGCACTTCGAGATCGACATCTACGAGGGGTACGGCCAGCTGGTCGACGATACTACCATCGAGGTCGTCGACGGCGCCGACGAGGGCGCACACATTACTGGGAAGAAGGCCCTCGTCGCGACCGGCAGTTCACCGTGGGCGCCGCCCATCGACGGCCTCTACGACGTCGACTACTACACGAGTGAGACCATCCTCGAGGAGCGCGACCTTCCCGAGAGTATCCTAATGCTCGGTGGGGGATACATCGCGCTGGAGTGGGGACAGATCCTGCACCGTGTCGGCATCGACGTGACGGTTCTCCAGCGCTCCGACCGCGTCCTCTCGGACATGGAAGGCCAACTTGGTCGCGAGATGCAGCGTGCATTCGAGGAGGAGGGCATCGAGGTGATCACCGGCAACGACTTCCAGCGCGTCCGCACGCTAGCAGCCGACGGCGGCGCCGAAGCGATTCAGTCAGGCGTCGCCGTCGAAACGACCATCGACGGAGACGAGCGAACGGTCACCGGCGACGCGCTGTTCGTCGCGACCGGCGTCCAGCCGAATAGCGAGGGCATCGGCCTCGAAACGGTTGGGATCGAAACGAACCCCGACGGGACGATTCGTGTCGACGAGTACTTCCAGACGACGAATCCCGACATCTACGCGGCGGGCGACGTGATCGGCGAGCCCGAACTGGAGACCGTCGCCGCCAAGGAGGGCAATCACGCCGTCAAGAACGCGTTCGGCAACGAGGGCGTCAGCATCGACTACGACGCGGTGCCAGCAGTCGTGTTCACCAGCCCGGAAGTCGCCGCAGTCGGGACGACAGAACGCGAGTATATGGACGAGCACGGCACCTGCTCGTGCCGAACCGTCCAGATGGCGGATGTCCCGCGAGCGAAGGCCGTCGAGAACACGGATGGCCTCGTCCAAGTCGTCAAACACCACGAGACTGACGAGATCGTCGGCGTCCACATGGTCGGCCCCCGTGCCGCCGACATAATTATGGAAGCCACGCTTGCGGTGACGTTCGGCCTCACGGTCGACGACATCATCGACACCGTCCACCCGTTCCCGACGTTCTCCGAGGCGTTCAAACAGGCCTGTCAGGCGTTCCGACGGGACATATCGACGATGAGCTGCTGTATCGAGTGAATCTCACTCCGGGTCGGCCGGCGCAGTACTGCGGAGGAGCATCGTCTTCACACGACCAACCCCATCGAAATCACGGAGCCGATACACGAGTTCCCGCACCCGCGCCGCATCGCCATGACAGAAGACGGTCTCTAAACACCACTCGCCCTGGTGGGTATGGCTCATCGTTTCGATGACGTCCTGAAACTGGTGCTGGGCCGAATGGAGATCGTGAATCACCTCGTGGTGCTGGTAATCGAACGCCAGTACAGCGACGACCTCGCCTGAAACCTCCTCGAGTTGTGAATGTCCCTCGATGTATTCCTGCATCGCTTCACGAATCGCCCGCGAGCGGGAGTCCAACCCCTCAGCCTGCCATGTCTCGTCGAACTCCTCGAGAATGTCCTCAGACACGTTCAAGCTCGTGCGCATACTCCCCAATTGATCCCCTACTGTCTTGACCCCTCGATTATTACGGAATTCACGTTTCAGTCTTAACAACCGCTATACAGCGCAGGGATAGAGGAATATATGAATGCTCCACGGCGAGGCGTTTCCACTGTTGGTCGGCGCGATTGCGCTCGGATTCGTGCACGGCATCGAGCCCGGACACGGATGGCCGGTCGCCGCGAGTTATGCACTCGATCAATCCAATAAGTGGCTCTACGGACTCGCCGCCAGCTCGCTGATCGGCATCGGCCACCTCATTAGCAGTCTGGCGATGGTCGGCGTGTTCTTCTACGCGAAATCCTACTTTCAGCTGACCCAAGTGAACGAGCCGATCTCGATTCTTGGCGGCGTTTCCATCGGCGGTCCAGTCAGCATCGTCGCAGGCGTCTTACTCATCGGACTCGGGATTCGAGAGTACACGCACGGCCATTCTCACCAGCACGAGGACAGCCACGGACACGACCACGATGAGCATACGGAGGAGCAGTCGAGCCACCACAGTCACGGCACGCCACCCACGCACGAACACTCCCCGGATGGGCTCCTTACACGGGTGAAAATTCGGCTTGGAAAAATCGGAGGGCACTCCCACGAGCACGGGACCGATCCGGCTCCTGACGCCGACCGCGGACTCCTCGGAATCGCCTGGTTCGCATTCGTCCTCGGGTTCGCTCACGAAGAAGAATTCGAGATTATCGGCCTCTGTGCCGGTTCGACGTACTGTCTGGAGCTGATGACTGCGTATGCGCTGACGGTCATCGTCGGCATTGTCGGGTTAACGATGCTCCTCATCGCCGGCTATCAGGAGTACGAAGAAACAGTCGAGCGGTATACACCGTACCTGCCGCTGTTCTCAGCGACCGTCCTCATCGTCATGGGACTCGGCTTCATCGCCGGCGTCTTCTGAATCACGCCGAACACTCTCCAGCGTCCCATTCTCAGTAAGGTCAATAAGCGCGCGATTTAGCAGTTCACGGAGGACGAACTCCTCGTAATGCTGTGTTGCACAGTACTCGCACGGCTTCATTTCTCGTGCCACCGCTTCGATGTCGTCGCCGTGCTCCCCATAGAGCGTCTCAACGAGCCCTGCTAATTCGGCTGCCGCGGTTTCCTGCGCCCCAGCGAGCGTCTGCTCAGCGTCCTCTGGTAGGTCATACGAAAAAATCCGCGTGTTCGACTTGTAGTACTTCCGCGTCCCCCCACCAGCTTCTTCGAGCCGGGCAATCTCGACCATCCCCGCATCCTTCAGGACGTTCACGTGGTGGCGCACCGTCGTCTCCGCCTTTTCTTCGCCACGACGATGCAGTTCGTCGTGGATCTCCTCGATCGTCATTTCCTCGGTTGCGAGCATGTCGAGGATCTTCACCCGGACATCGTTCTCCAGTGCCTTCGCTTTCTCCGGGTCCGTCGTCACGACTTCGCGGATCGGCACGTCAGATTCGAGGAGCGCCATTCTTGTGACGACATAGACGGACAACGACAGTAAGAGTAACGCCATTCCAACGACAGTGGTAGTATGATATCGAGACCGCTATAACTCTCGTCATAATGGTTATCCGCGTCGCACGATAACCAACAGGTACGATGGGAACGACACACGACCAATTCAACGTCGGGGGGATGTCCTGCTCGTTCTGTGCCGAGAGCATCAAGAAGGCCTACAGTCGAACCGACGGCGTTGAGGACGTCGACGTGAGTCTCGCCCACGAGGAAGTTCTCGTCGAATACGACGACGACCTGCTGAGCGAGGTCGAGGTAAAGGACACGCTCCGAGACCTCGGGTACACCATCCGCGACCCTGACAAAGCGAAGCGGTACGAGCAACAGCAGGCCGAACTCTCCGACGGCAAGCGTCGCCTCCTCATCGCCGGTGGCGCATCCATCGTTATCGCTGCCCTGATGGGATGGATGATTTTCGTGATGGGGCGCTTCGAGTCAACATCTCTCGGGATGGATCTGGTGACTCTGGGGCTGGCACTCGGGACGATGTTCGGGCCCGGCCGCTATATCAAAGAGAAAGCCTTCCAGAGCGTGCGCCGGGGTATCTTCAACCAGCACGTCCTCCTGGAAGCGGGCGCGTTCGCCGGACTCGTGGGTGGACTGCTTGGCCTGTTCGTCTTCCCGAGCTTCCCGACCGTTCACTTCTTCGCCGTCTCCGTGTTCATCACCACCTATCACATCCTTTCGGAGTACACCAGCCTCATCGTCCGCACGCGAGCTTCCCGAGCCGTCCAAGGCCTTCTCGACCTCCAGCCCGACACGGCACGCCGCGTCAGTGATGACGGTGATGTCGAGGAGGTCCCTGTCGACGACCTCGACGTTGGCAATCGCGTCCGCGTCAAGCCCGGCGAAAACATCCCCGTCGACGGCACGGTCGTCGAGGGCGAATCGATGGTCGACGAGTCGGTCGCTACCGGCGAGTCCATTCCCGAAGAGAAGGCCGCCGGCGACGCGGTGATCGGTGGCAGCGTCAACGAGACCGGGACGCTGCTCATCGAAGTAACTGCAACCGGGGAGGACGCGTTCCTAAACCAGGTCGCCCGCGAGATCGAGGAGGCGCGGGCGATGAAGCCCGGCATCATCCAGCTCGCCGACCGCGTGCTCAAGTATTTCGTCCCCGGCGTCTTGACGATCGCCGCGCTCTCGTTCCTCTTTTGGGTGGTCGCACCACTCGCGTGGGGGGCAGCCCCCAACGTCCAGCGCGGGGCGTTCGCAGCCTTGGCGGTTCTCGTCCTCGGCTATCCGTGTGCGCTTGGGATGGCGACACCGCTCGCCCTAATTCGGGGTGGCGGGAAGGCGGCGAACCGCGGCATCCTGATGCGCTCCGGTGACGCCTTCCAGATATTTCCCGACGTCGACCACATCGTGTTGGACAAGACCGGCACCATCACCGTCGGCGAACCCGCCGTCAGTGAAGTCGTCGCGTTCGGTGCCGACGAGGTGGATGTACTCACGACTGCGGCTAGCGCGGAGGCCTTCTCTGAACACCCGCTCGCAGATGCGATCCTCGAGTTCGCCGACGAGCAAGATGTCGAGTACGCTGACCCCGATGATTTCGACTCCGTGACCGGCAAGGGCGTCCGGGCAACCGTGGCCAGCGACGACGTGCTGGTCGGGAAACCGGGATGGCTCAGCGACGAGGGGATCGACCTGTCGAAGGGGAGCGACGACATCGAGCGACTTCAGGGCCACGGCCTCACCGTTGCCGGAGTTGTTCGTGACGGTGACCTACTCGGTCTGATCGGTATCGGTGACGAGGTCAAGAGCGACGCCGCTGCGACCATCCAACGGATGCGAGACGCCGGCATCACGCCCGTGATGATCACTGGAGACAACGAGCGCACCGCAGACGCGGTCGCCGAGGAGGTCAGTATCGACCGCGTCATGGCCGACGTGCTGCCCGACGAGAAACGCGAAGAGATCGGTCGCCTGCAGGACGAGGGTCACCGCGTAGCGATGGTCGGCGACGGCATCAACGACGCTCCCGCACTCACGCAGGCCGATATCGGGATCGCCATCGGCGCCGG
>JBKEGM010000109.1:0-7791 GCA_046710005.1 Natrialbaceae archaeon | reverse complement strand
ATCGATTTCGCCAGTCGAATGCCCATTCCCTTCCAGAGTGCCGCCGTCAGCACCCAACCTACGAACGAGATTTGCCACACGCGATTGTGGATCTCGGGGATTCGATCGAAGGCGACGAGGAGGCCAACGACCACACCCGGGACGAACAGAACCGGGAACAGCGCATTGGAGTGGTTGAACGATTGTGACATGAAGATCGACGCGAGTTGGCTCATCGGCAGCGCCACCAACAGGGCGCTCCCGACGACGATCGCGAACTTTCTAATCCAATCGAAAATGGACGAATTAGGCGAGATGCCGAGCATCTCGTCTCAATTATCGATATTCCAGGGACATGAAAGCCATGTATGGATATGTATCGCAAGGTCCAAGGACGGCCCGAAGGCGGGGGGTCGTTACCGCCCTGTAATATCGAACTCGATCGCGGCCCCCTGCCCGAACCCGACACAGAGCGTCGCCAACCCCAGCCCGCCACCTCGTTTTCGAAGTTCGTGAATGAGCGTTACCGGAAGTCGAGCCCCGGAAGCACCGAGGGGGTGGCCGATCGCAATGGCGCCACCATTGACGTTGAAGATCTCCGGGTCAATCCCCAGTTCGTCCCGGCTGTAGACGGTCTGGCTGGCGAAGGCTTCGTTCAACTCGACGAGGTCGTACTCCTCGATCTCGCGATCAGCCCGTTCAAGCAAGCCGCGCGTGGCCGGGACGGGACCAATTCCCATGATCGTCGGGTCGACGCCAGCGACGTTATTGGGGCCGACTTCAGCAAGGATTTCGAGGCCGTGGTTCTCCGCAAACTCCCGACTGGTGACCAGGGTTGCTGCCGCCCCATCGGAGATCTGCGAGGCATTCCCCGCAGTGACGGTGCCCTCGGCTTTGAACACCGGCGGGAGGCTCTGGAGTTTCTCGGCCGTGGTTCCTGGCCTGATCCCCTCGTCCTCGTCGACCAACCCCTCCTCAGTCTCGATCGGGACGATTTCGTCGTCGAAGCGGCCCGCTTCCGTCGCCGCGGTGGCCCGCTGCTGGCTTTGGGCGGCGTACTCGTCCTGCATCTCCCGTGTAACCCCGAACTCCTCGGAGACTTTCTCGGCGGTCATGCCCATCTGGAGTTCCGCGACATTGTAGTCCTCGTTCATCCGCGGATGGACGTTCACCGTGTTCTCGCCCATCGGGACGCGGCTCATGTTCTCGACGCCACCGGCGATGATGGCCTCGCGGTTACCGGCGGCGATGGCGTCGGCCGCGCTCATGATTGCCTGCATCGATGATGCACACCAGCGGTTGATCGTTGACGCCGGCGTCGACTCGCCCAGATCCGAGAGGAGGGCGATAACGCGTGCGAGGTTACTCCCCTGCTCGCTGCGCTGCTGGGCGACGCCCCACATGAGATCGTCGATTTCTTCGGCGGCGAGACCGGTGTCCGCCAGGATATGGTCGATCAGCGGGATCGAGAGGTCCTCGCTACGAACGTCGGCGAAGACGCCGTCCTCCTTTCCCTGTGGTGTGCGGTACGCTCTGACAATGACCGGGTCGCCGTGTGACATACCACACTTAAACGGTCCTATCCCCTTAAAACGCCACTGAACTGGCAATCGTACGGTCACGAGTTTATCCTCGGTTGGTCTCGGTGCGAATTCCCGCTTAACGGGGAGTGATGACCACATTGGCCATCCGAACCCGCAAAACCCTTAGGCACCACCGTCACTGGTGTGGGTATGGCCGGCCGCGAGTCTCCCCTTGATCGTCTTCCCGGCGACCGGATCACCCAGGTTGTCGTCCTGATCGCTGCGGTCGCGCTCGGGTTTCGACTCCTCGGCGTCGGGTCCCGGATCGCCCACCAGGACGAGGCCAGGGTGGCCTTCTGGACGATCAGGTATTTCGAATCTGGCGTTTTCGAGTATCGCCCGATCATTCACGGACCCTTTCTGCCCGTCGTAACCCGGTGGTCGTTCGAACTCTTTGGCCCGTCGGACTTCGCGACCAGACTGCCAGTCGCGCTCGTTGGAACGCTGCTTCCGGTTTCTGCCCTCCTGTTACGGGACCGGCTGCGGGATAGCGAAGTGGTGGCGCTGTCGCTCTTGCTTGCCAGCACCCCGATCCTCCTTTCCTACTCCCGGTTTTATCGGAGCGACATTCCGACCGCGGCGTTCGCCTTCGTCGCCTTCGGCGCGTTCGTCCGGGCGTACGACCGAGAACAGGCCCGGTACCTGTTCCTGGGTGCTGCGAGCCTTGCCCTCTCCTTCACGGCCAAAGAGAACGCACTACTGTACCCGCTCTGCTGGGCTGGGGGCGTCGTTTTGCTGTTCGATCACCGCTTGTTCGTCGCCCGTCTGCAGGAATCGTCGCCCTACGTGGTTGCCAAAGGCTGGATCAAAGCCACGCTCATCGGCTTCTGGCACTGGCTTCCGTACCTGCTCATCGCGGCCGTCGAGTTCCTGGCCATCATCGTCTTCTTTTACGCGCCCCGGGGCGGCGGATTCACGGCCGCGTTCGATCACGGCCATATTGGCCTCTGGATGTCGCTCGAACAACTTCTCCAGGGCCAACCGGGGATGTTCGTCGCGGTGGTCGAGGAGGCGATCATGGGGAGCGTGGACAAACTCACCGACCAGTGGATCCGGTCCCCAGACAACGCCTATCTCCCGTTCCTTGAGGATTTCCTGCTTACGATGCGAGAGGGTGCGCTGGCCGTCTCACTATTGGCCGTCTTCGGGTTCGTGTACGACCGCTATTCCGGGACAGGGCCTCGGGACGTCGTGGCCCTCGGGGGCTACTGGGGCGTGGTCAGCGTCTTTGGGTACCCGATCGCCACGGACATCCAGGCGCCGTGGGCAACCGTCCATGCGGTCGTGCCACTGGCCATTCCCGCGGCCGTCGCCCTCGCCTTGGTGTACCGCTGGGGGGTCGACGCCGTTCTCAATGAGGATGAGATCGGGGTCACAGTGGCCGTCCTCGTTCTCTTTCTTGTGAGTGCCCAGGTCGGGATCGCTGCGTATGCAGGCGTCTACCAGCACCCCCAGGATCCCGACAACGAACTGGTTCAGTATGCCCAATCGTCCTCGACGGAGCTGAAACCGGCCCTGGTGGACATCGTCCAACCGATCGCCAGGGACAATCGGGGGGTCGACGTGCTGTACTACGGATCAGCCTTCAACTCAGATAACGAATCCGCTGCCGATTGGCCGGGATATCGGGGCGGCGGGTGGTACGCGCGACTTCCGCTGGCGTGGTATCTCGAGATATCCGAGCACGAACTCGCACGCGACGGAGCAGCGTTGAACGTCACCAGCAGGGCCGCTGAGACGACGATAAATTCGACGAATTCGTCACGCCTTCCGCCGGTCATCATTGCGTTCGCTGATACCGAGAACAAGAACTACGATGATACCGAATCGGACATCGCCTCGGCGCTCGAGGGGTATACCCGCTACCAGTTCGAGCGGTATCTCTGGGGAAGTCCGTTCGTGATCTACGTCAACGAAAACAACGATCCATCGGTCGAGAAGCGTGTTCCGTTGCCGGTCTGGAAACAACCCGGGGCGGCGAACGAGTCGGAGAACCAAACCTCGTTCGGTCCTGAATTCGATGATTTGTCCCGGAACAGGGGGACCGCTACAGTTGGTGAGGGCACGAAGACAGCTCCGAACACGACAGGCGGGGCGAACATCGCCACCGACAGGTTAGGGATCGAAGTTGCGGCATCGGTAGCCATTCGCGGCGTTTCGTCGGACCGTCGGTGATGGCCTGGGGATAGCCGGTCGCAGGCACTGGTCTCCCAATCGATCGACTCGTCCGCCAGGTTCGAATGGGTTATACCTCTCCGGTAGCAAGTCTGTGGGGAATGAGCAACGCGGCCGTTGACGTCATCGAATTCCTGTTGACAGCACACGTGTACGACGAGGATCGGTCGCTCGACGAGAACGACCTGCCACCACGCTACCGGAGCGTCTTCTGGAGCGAGGGGTCGATCGAACGTCCACTCCCGGTCACAAACGAAACCGCACGGGCGGCGACCGGAATCGACCGCCCGTGGGAAGTCGTCTCGGAATTGATGTTCACCGAGCGTGACGAGTTTTCGGGCCGGATTTCACTGAACCAACCGGACATGGCTGAGGAGTGGCTCCTCGACCGGATCGACAACGTTCGGATTCAATCGAACCCGACGCTGGCTGCCCATTTCGAGGAGTACAACGCCGTCGAGGCCGACTACGAGGCGGCCCTTGACGCGAACCGCCCGATCCACGCCGACCGGGTCTGGATCGACTCGCTGCTGGAAGAGTACTTCAGCGACGAGGAGGAAGAGGAGATGCTCGACCTCGTCGAGGTTCGCGCGCCCGAGGAGATCGATATGACGCTCGACGACCTGGTCTTGACGGGCGACCAGGAGGACGAGATCCAAAAGATCGTCAAAGCGATCGAACACCGCGATTACCTGGCCGAGATCGGACTCCGCGAAATCGGGAAGTTGCTGTTCGTCGGCCCGCCGGGAACCGGCAAGACCTCGGTTGCACGGGCACTGGCCCACGAACTCGACCTCCCGTTCGTCGAGGTGAAGCTCTCGATGATCACGAGCCAGTACCTGGGTGAGACGGCGAAAAACGTGGAAAAAGTCTTCGAGGTGGCCAAGCGACTCTCGCCGTGTATTTTCTTCATGGACGAGTTCGATTTCGTCGCCAAGACCCGCCGTTCAGACGAGCACGCGGCCATCAAGCGGGCCGTGAACACGCTCTTGAAGTCGATCGACGAGATCTCGCTCATCCAGGACGAGGTCCTGATGATCGGCGCGACAAACCACCCAGATCAGCTCGATTCGGCGGCCTGGCGGCGTTTCGACGAAATCGTCAGTTTCCCCAAACCCGATCGGCAGATGCGGTCTGACATCTTGCGGGTAATCACCCGAGCGATGGACATCGAGGAATTCGATCCCGACGCGTTGGCCGAAGAGACCGAGGGATTGACCGGGAGCGACATGCGCATGGTCCTGCGCGAGGCCGTTCTCGATGCGCTCATCGAGAACCGCACCGACCTCACGCAGACGGACCTCGTGAATGCCATCGAGGACTTCGAGGAGCGGGACAACCTCAAGAACATGGACATGATCGAGGGGGAACCCGACGCACTGATTGCCGGGGGCGAGATCGGCGGCGCCGGCAACAGTGGCCACGATCACGACCACTGAAGGGCGTCGGGGCGAAAGGAGCGCGTAATGGACGTTACTCTCCTCGGCACGGGCGATACGACGGGGACGCCGACGCCGGGTTGCGATTGCGAAACCTGCGAACGGGCCCGTGAGCTGGGCGTCGAACGGACGCGATTCTCGGTCCACGTCCGCAACGAGCGGACGGACGAGGCCCTTCTGATCGACGCCAGTCCGGACTTCCGCTCGCAGTTCCTGACTCACGACGTGTACCTGCCGGACGAGATATTGGTCACCCACATTCACTTCGATCACCTCGACGGCCTGGGGAACGCGTATCGGTTGCTCGGTCCCCGGGGTGGCAATGACGAACCGGTACCCGTGTATGCGGCAGACGAAACGGACCCGGTAACGGAGGAGAGTGTGGCGGAAAAAGTTGCGGACAAGTACGACTACCTCGATTCCGGATCGATCACCGTCGAGCCCCGGTCCCCGATGGCGTCGTTTCATGCGGCCGGGTTCGATGTGACGCTCGTTCCGGTCGAACACCCGCCGATGGTGTGTTACGGTGTTGCAATTGAAGAGCCCGATACCGGCGCGAAACTGTCGCTCACCGGCGACACCAGTTACGAGGTGCCGGAGGCGTCCCGCAAGATCCTTGCAGACGCCGACCTTTTGCTGGCGGACGGCATCGTCCCGGCGAGCGTCTGCGAACGCACCAGTCTCCCCTGCGGTGATCGAGACGAGCAGGGAGTCCCCCGAACCTACGGGACGAAACACATGACTCGCGAGGGCGCGCTAGCGCTCGGGGACGAACTGAATGCCGGGATGACCAGAATCGTCCACGCAGCCCATTATTACCCCGCCGAAGAGGCGTTCGTGGATCCCATCGCGGTCGACGGCGAGCGCTACCATTTACCGCCGACGGACGACGATAACCCCAAGGAGGAGTAAGGCCGCGAGGGCGATAGCGATAAGGATCGTCGCGTCAGTGATCATTCCGTTCGGTCTCCCGGTCACCGTGGTGGCTCCGTCCATTGGGGTTCTTCCATCGACCGTGGTTCCGTCCGCCTTCCAGGTTTGCGTTCCCGTCCCGTCTCGGACTGTCGGCGTGTTACCGCCGACGTTCCAGGTCCGATTCTCCTGCCCGTCGTCCGCCGGCCACTCAGTCTCGAACGAGGAGAGGTGGCGGTCGCAGGCCTCGAGCGTTTCCGTGGTTCTCGAAGCGTCACCGGAGATCCCCTTGCGCCCCGTGGCCCCTTGGTCGGCGATCGTCGGCCCGCCAGGTTCGTCACCGAGTGGGACCCGGGCGACGTCGTATACCAGCCAGGGCGCGAACGCTTCCCAGACGACCTCTCCGCCCGGAGTCACCTCGATCGCCCGGTTGTTTCGCGAATCGGCGATCAGCGTGTTCCCGTTTGGCAGTCGGTCGGCGTCCCTGGGCCAATCGAACGACTCGGCCGAGCCAAGCCGCCAGGTGCGGTCCCACTCGCCGTCCGAGTGCTCGTACTCCACGATCCGGTCGTTTTCGCTATCGGCGACCAGAAACGTCGGATTGCCATCGTCGCTCTCGAGGTACGTCGGGTTGTGCTGTTCCTGGAGGATCGAGTAGTCATCGTCTCGACCGAGTTGGAGGTCGATCTCGCCGGTCGTCCGGTTGACCAGGATCACCTGGTCGAAGTTTCGCGGGGAGGCGAGGTAGAGGCCCTCTTCGACCCGATCGACGTCGTTGAGGTGGGACCAGTCCTCGGCGTAATCCCCGCCGGCGGACGACGGGTAGTGATCGTCGAGCCGCCACTCCCAGACGACGTCGTCGGACGTGCGGTTGTAGATCAGAATCCGGTCGTCGTTCGTCCCGTTTTCAGGGTCGGGGTTTCGCATGTTCGCGATCAGGATCCGATGGTCGTCGAGCATGTCGGCGTCGTGCGTGTCGTGGAACGGGAGGCGTTTCTCCCAGACGACGTCGCCGGTCCGGGCATCGAGTTCGTACAGCAGGGTCCGACCGCGGTCCCACGACGCCCGGTTGACGGACGCGGTCACGAACAGAGTACCGTTCCTTCTTGGGTCGACATCGTAGCTCCAGACGGCATCCTCGAAGCGATCGGCCATATGATGCACCCAGGCGACGGACCCGTTGGGGGCATAGCCGATCACTCTCGGCCCGGTGTAACCGCCCTTTTCGCCGAACCGGTAGCCTTGGACGCTCACAACCGTTATTCCAGCAGGTTGACGGTCGATAGTCCCCGCACACACGGGGTCCGTTTCGGCGTCGGCGGCTACGGACGAACCGGGCGCGGCAACCAGCATCCACGTTCCCCCCAGGACGAGAACCACCCCGAGGAGGACGACTGAAAACATATGGCGTCGCATATAATCGAGCATTACCGCCACCGGTCAAGTGCTTTATCCTGTGAAAAGATCGAGCCCAGATTGCCGCCGAGCGAGGCCGTCCGGGGCGGGGTCCCAGGGCTGCCGGTCCGCCCTGGCGGCATCGACGTCGACCGTCGGTGGATCGCGGTGGAGATAGCCGCCACACTCAGGCGAACATTCCGTCGCTGGATCCACGATTCGGCCCTTCCAGGGGCAGAACGGTCTCGCGAGGTCGTCCGGATCGATCCGGTCACAGGCGGGGAACGAGTAGGTGCGCCAGCCTTTGC
>JBKEGM010000108.1:0-7834 GCA_046710005.1 Natrialbaceae archaeon | reverse complement strand
CGAGCACCACTGGTTCAGGCGCAGGGGCAGGTCGCGGTGGCTCCGGGTCCACTTCGCCATGAACGGCGTGATGATGCTCTCGGAGGTCGGGCGGACGGCGAGGCGCTCCTCGAGTTCGTCGTAACCGCCCTGGGTCACCCACGCCACCTCGGGGTCGAACCCCTCGACGATGTCCTTCTCCTTCTCGAGGTATGACTCGGGGATGAACATCGGGAAGTAGGCGTTCGTGACGCCGGTTTCCTTGAACCAACCGTCCAGGTTGTCCTTGAGGCCTTCCCAGAGGGCGTACCCGCGCGGCCGGGTGACGATGAACCCACCCATCGGGGCGTAGTCCGCCAAGCCTGCCTTCTGGACGACTTCTGCATACCAGTCGCCGGTGTTGTATTCCTTCGACTCCGTGATTCCGAGTTCCTGTTCGTCGCTCATTGGTGGGTCAGTGTGCGAGCGCCGTACTAAACGCTTCGAAGGACGGAGGGGTTTCACAACCGACGGACCGATTCCTGCGGCGTCAAAACGAGACGTTTCGGTCGACGAAGGCGCCCCGCATCTCGTCGCCGTCCGCGTCGAATCGGAAGTACCCCACGAAGGGCTCGCCGTCGAGCGCCAGGGGTAGCCAGCGTCGGTCGTCCTCCCACATCTCGTCGTAGGGAATCGCCTCGCGGTGGAACCATTCTGGGTCGGCTTCCACCGTCTCCTGGGGCGTTCCCGCGAACGATTCCGTGCGGAAGACGTGAACGTGCATGAAGGGTTCGTCGCCGAAGACGAACTCGAGTTCGCCGACTTTTTCGAGGTCGTCGACCCGCAAGCGAACCTCTTCCCGAACTTCCCGACGGGCCGCCTCGCGGGGCGTCTCGCGGTCCTCGAGTTTCCCCCCGGGACCGTTGTAGTTCCCACTGCCCACGCCGCGTTTCTTGCGGATTAGCAGAACGCGGTCCCCGTCGACGGGGTAGCAAATCGTCGCTGCTTGCACGGTCAGGGGATGCTGCGCGCGCGGCAAAATCGCTTCGCTTCGTTCTTTCGCCTCGTTCCGGTGGTTTTTACGCGCTGCCACCCCGAGTTTCGGAAAAGGGCGTCCCGTCCTCCCGACGATCGGCCATCGAGGGGGTCCCCTGCGGGTGGCCGGGGTTGGGGTCGGTTCTGTGACGCCCGGGAGCCATAACCATGTCCGTCACCCTCGCCGATGTCGAACGCGCACGGGAGCGCCAAGACGACCCGTCGGTCGTCAAACGAACGCCACTGGAGTACAGCCGGTCGTTCAGCGAGTTCGCCGACGCGGACGTCCACCTGAAGATGGAGCACCTCCAGCGCACGGGGTCGTTCAAAACCCGGGGAGCATACAACAAGATCGCCGCCCTCGAGGAGGAAGGCGGGGTTGCGCAGATCGTCGCAGCGAGTGCCGGTAACCACGCACAGGGCGTGGCGATCGCCGCGACGAAACTCGGCATCGACTCGACGATCGTGATGCCGTCATCGGCCCCACAGGCCAAGGTCGACGCGACCCGGCAGTACGGCGCGGAGGTCGTCCTCCACGGACGGAACTTCCCGGCGGCCCTGGAACGGGCAAAGGAGATGGCCGAAGATCCGGCGGTCGAGTTCATCCCGCCGTACGACGATCCACTCGTTATCGCCGGCCAGGGGACGGTCGGGATCGAGATCCACGACGCACTGCCGGACATCGATACGGTCGTCGTCCCGATCGGCGGAGGCGGGCTGATCAGTGGCGTCTCGGCCGTCCTCGTCGAACGCTCTCCGGACGTTCGCGTCGTGGGTGTTCAGGCCGAGGAGGCGGCCACCGTTCCGGAGAGCCTCGACAAGGGCATTCCCACGACCATCGACGACGTCGACACGGTCGCTGACGGCATCGCGACCGGCGGCGTCTCGGAGCTCACCTTCGATCTCATCGAGGAACACGTCGATGAGGTCGTGGTCGTTTCCGACCAGGAAATCGCCACGGCCCTGCTCCTGTTACTCCAGCGAAGCAAGCAACTCGTCGAAGGGGCTGGCGCCGCCTCGGTCGCGGCGACCCTGTCGGATGCCCTCGACGTGTCCGGCGAAACCGTTGTGCCGATCTTGAGCGGGGGCAACCTGGACATGACGACCCTCCAGCGCCTCCTCTCTCACGCCCTGGCTTCCAACGACCAGCTCATCCAGCTTCGGGTCCGAGTGAACGAGCGCCCGGGCGTGCTCGAGGACATCGCTAACGTCATCGCCGCCAACGACGGGAACATTCGGGACGTTTCCCACGAGCGCGCGGTCGGCGACCTGGACGTTGGCGAGGCGTACATCACGTTCACGGTCGAGACGGGGGGCTCCCAGCAATCCGATCGGATCCAGCGTGCGATTACGAACCTCGGTCACGACGTGGTCCGACAGAACTGAGCGGGATACGTCGTCGCGACCATCGGTTCTCCTGACGCAGATGGGAACAAGGGGGAAATGGCGCGAATGCATGCAGGCGGGACACGCACGGCTGCCGGTCTATGAAGGGTCCTTGGACGACGTAGTCGGCATCTTCGATATTCGTGATCTGGATCGGGACGCCGACTACGACGAATCCGCCACGCTCGCGGTCGAGGGCGTGGTCAAACCGACGCTGCACGTTCCCGAGTCCAAACACGTCGACGAACTCCTCTCGGAAATGCGAGAGAATCGGATACATATGGTCATCGTGGTCGACGAATTCGGTGCCACCGAGGGCCTCATCACGATGGAGGACATCGTCGAGGAAATCGTCGGCGAGATACTGATGGGTGGTGAGGACATCCCGATCGAATTCGTCGACGAGACGGAGGTACTGGTCCGTGGCGAGGTCAGTATCGAAGAGATCAACGAGGCGCTGAACATCCACCTGCCTGAAGGCGAGGAGTTCGAAACCATCGCGGGCTTCATTTCAACCGAGCAGGTCGTCTCGTCAGACAGGGCGAGGAGTTCGACTATGAGAACGTCACGTTGCGGGCCGAACAGGTGGAAGATACCCGCATTCAGAAGGCCCGGGTGACTGTCGACCCCGACATGGTCGATCCGGTCGACGAAACGTTATCGGGTGAAGACGAATCCGACTGATTGCCAGGGGTTCGGAAGCCGGACCCTCCCCAGTGACAATAATTAGGGGCTCGGGAATCCTATCCTCGCCTATCGAGTCATGTACCGGAACATCCTTCTCCCGTTCGACGGTAGTGAGGGCGCTGCCGAAGTACTGCATCACGCCAGTGAAATCGCCCACTGGGCTGACGCGACCATCCAGGTGCTCTACGTCGCGGACACGACGCGCGACAGCGTCACCGTCGTTGAGGGGGAAACCGTCGACGCACTCGTCCAGGAGGGCGAGGACGTCATCGACGAGGCCAGAAAAACACTGGAGACGCTGGGCGTTGCATACGAGACCGACGTCGTGCAGGGCAATCCGGGACCGTCCATCGTCGACTACGCCGAGCGGTACGATCAGGATCTGATCGTGATGCCAACCCATGGGCGGGAAGGCCTCTCGCGATACCTCATAGGAAGCGTCTCCGAGAAGGTGGTCCGACTCTCTTCGGTTCCCGTTCTCTCAGTCCGAATGCAGCCCGATGAGACGCTCACGTTCCCCTATGAGAACGTCCTCATCCCGACGGATGGGAGTGACGCGGCGACACAGGCTGCCGAAAAGACACTCTCGCTTGCGGCGGCGCTTGACGCGACCGTTCACGTGCTATCCGTCGTCGAGGAGTCGACACTTGGACTGGATGTGCGATCGACGGTTTCCGATACCGAAAGGGAACAGGCTGCGGCCGAGGCGGTTGAAACCGTCGTCTCGGCGGCCGAAACCCGTAGTGTTTCGAACGTCGTTCGTCATATCGAACACGGAACCCCCGTCGAGGAAATTCTCGACTGCATCGAATCGAACGCTATTCATGCTCTTGGGATGGGGACGACGGGGAGACGGGGGACGGATCGTATCCTCCTCGGGAATGTCGCTGAAAAAACCGTCCGTTCGGCACCGGTTCCCGTCAAGACCGTCGCGGAAACGGAATAGCACCGGTACGCTTCAGGGCGAACCGCTACAGGCGAGGACCGGAGAATACCCTGCTAAATACGCGTCTTTCTGCCGTTAAAACCCGATGGTACTTCATTCCGATAGTGGAAACCACGAGGGATCGCCTCCTGATCCTCGATTCGATCGGAGCGACCATTAAAAAACGACGGGTGACTCGGGGACGCCGGTGGAGACGGGAGCGTTTTCCTTGCGGGTCACTCGTCGGTCACGGCAAAGGGACTCTCCCGCTCGGTCCACCCCCACCCTGGCAGCCGTGCCTGAAGCCCGGCTGCCAGCGCGGCGTCGAGATCGTCCACACCGGCGGGGTTTTCGTTTTCGTCCGGCGGTGCGCAGGCCACATCTGCGTAATGGAAGGTCGCCTCGCCGAGGGTGCGGAGCGGTTCCGTCCCGGCGATGGTGCCGGCCAGTACGCGACCGAGCTGCTCGTCGACGACGAATCCCGGGTAGTCGTCGTCCACGTCCAACTCTCGGAGGATGGCGACGAGGGCAGCCACGTTGACGGCGAGGTCCCCGTCGGCGAAAACGGCATCCAATTCCTCGTGATACTGGGCTTCGGTCACCGGATCGACCGGCACGTCGAAGGCCGCCGCGAGCTTCTCCCGGACTTCGTTGATCAAGCTGACAACTGTGGGGGCACGATTGGTTACCCACGAGTGCTGGGCCGCCACCGTTTCGGGAGTCAAGTGCATGCGTTCGTTGTCGGGCCAGGGACGCCTGAACTTTGCGAAGACTTTTATAACAGCGGGATAGTAGCTTGGACCAAGCGGGTTTTCACTACGTTTCCCCGCACAGCAGAGCCCCCGGAATGGGGTGCGATCGTTTCCGAATAATCACATGAGTTTCAGTTCACGAACCCTGTTTCCTGCGGCCACGCCAACGGGAGAGCCGTCCAGGCAGTCGACGGCTGAACGGCAATTACCCCTGCAGGCCGTACGGCAAACACTGGAGAACGCTTTCCCACTATGAGTTCCGTAGACCAGCAACTCGACGATCTGAAGGCAGAGATCAAAAGCGAGCTTCCGCCGGACGTCTCGGTGTCGGAGGTAAAATACGAGGGTCCCGAACTGGTGTTGTACACCCAGGACCCGAAGAAGTTCGCCAGGGACGGCGACCTGGTCCGGACGCTCGCTAGCAAGCTCCGCAAACGCATCACGGTCCGTCCGGATCCGGGCGTCCTTTCGCGCCCGGAGACCGCGCAGGAAGAGATTCGGTCGGTCATCCCCGACGAGGCGGGCGTCACCGACCTAGATTTCCACGCCGACACCGGGGAGGTGGTCATCGAGGCCGAGAAGCCGGGGATGGTCATCGGCCGACACGGTTCGACGCTGCGGGAGATCACGAAGCAGGTCGGCTGGACGCCCGAGGTCGTCCGGACGCCACCGATCGAGTCCTCGACCGTCTCGAACGTCCGAAACTTCCTGAAACAGGAACGGGAGGAACGCCGGGACATCCTCGAGAAGGTCGGTCGGCAGATCCATCGCGAGGAGATGTCAGACGACGAGTGGGTGCGAATCACCACGCTCGGGTGCTGTCGCGAGGTCGGGCGCGCGAGCTTCATCCTGTCCACACCCGAGACGCGAATCCTGATCGACTGTGGGGACAAACCGGGCGCCGAGGGGGAGGTGCCCTACCTCCAGGTGCCGGAGGCGGCCCCGCTGAACTCCCTGGACGCGGTCGTGTTGACCCACGCCCACCTCGACCACTCGGCGCTCATCCCGCTCCTGTTCAAGTACGGGTACGATGGTCCGATTTACACGACCGAGCCCACCCGGGATCTGATGGGGCTGCTCACGCTGGATTACCTCGACGTCGCGGCCAAGGAAGGGCGCACGCCCCCATACGACTCCGAGATGGTCCGCGAGGCGATCAAGCACACCATCCCGCTGGAGTACGGCGACGTGACCGACATCGCCCCGGACGTGAAGCTAACCTTCCACAACGCCGGCCACATTTTGGGGTCGGCAGTTTCGCACTTCCACATCGGGGAAGGACTGTACAACGTGGCCTTCTCCGGCGACATCCACTACGATGACACCCGCCTGTTCAACGGCGCGGTCAACGATTTCCCGCGCGTGGAGACGCTGGTGCTGGAGTCCACGTATGGGGGCCGGAACGACTACCAGACCGACCAGGCGGACTCCGAACGGAAGCTGCAGCACGTCATCCGCAACACCTACGAGCGCGGGGGAAAGGTGGTGGTTCCGTCGTTCGCGGTCGGCCGTTCCCAGGAACTCATGCTCGTTCTCGAGGAGGCGATGCGTGAGGGCGACATCCCGGAGATGCCGGTCCACCTCGACGGCATGATCTGGGAGGCGACCGCCATCCACACGACGTATCCCGAGTACCTCCGGGACGACCTCCGCGATCGCATCTTCCACGACGACGAGAACCCGTTCCTCGCCGACCAGTTCAATCACATCGACGCCGGCGAGGAGGAACGAGAGGAGGTCGCCGCGGGCGAGCCGGCGATCATCCTCTCGACATCGGGGATGGTCACCGGGGGTCCGATCATGTCCTGGCTCCAGCACCTCGGCCCCGATCCGGACTCGACGCTCGTGTTCGTCGGCTATCAGGCCCAGGGGACACTGGGTCGGCGCATCCAGAACGGCTGGGACGAAATTCCGATGGACGGCGACAACAGTGCGGGCCGATCGAACACCCTGACGCTGAAGATGGATGTCGAAACGGTCGACGGGTTCTCCGGCCACGCTGACCGCCAGGGGCTGGAGAACTTCGTGAAGACGATGAACCCTCGCCCGGAGAAGGTGCTGTGTGTCCACGGCGACGAATCTTCGGTGCAGGACCTCTCCTCGGCGCTGTACCACAACTACAACATGCGGACGTTCGCGCCGAAGAACCTCGAAACCTTCCGGTTCAAGTAAGGGTGCCAATCGCTGGAGCAATCAACTGGCAGTCGTTGCCGTAGCTGGTTTCGGAACGGCTTTCATTCACCGGGGTCTCGCGTCTCGTATGGTTGCATCTCCGCTTTTCTGGGCACTGGTCGCGATGGTGGCCTGGGGTATCTGGGCTGTCGTTGCGAACGTGGCCACCCGTTCGCTCTCGCCGGAGTTCGCCATGGTCGTCTCATACGCAACGGGGGCCGCCCTCGCCGCTGGCTACGTGGGCGTGCAATCGATCCCGATTACATTCGACCGAGACGGGTTACTTCTCGCGGCGCTCGCTGGGGTGTTTGCGGGGGCCGGCACGATCGCCTTCTACGTCGGTCTCGATCGCGGGCGGACGGGCATCGTCACGACCGTGTCGGCGCTATATTTCGTGGTCGCGGCCCTTATCGGGGTCGTTTTTCTCGACGAAACCCTGACGCTCCGCCACGTCGCCGGCATGGGGAGTGCGATTCTGGCAGTCCTGCTCCTGTCGGGGTGACGGCAGCCGTCCGGTAAGTGGCCACACCTTTGGCTGCATTGAGGTTCGATTCGCCGGTTACTGGTGGGATTGCTGGTGGAATCGCGTAGAAGTCTCGGGCGTCTAAGCCGAGTCGCTCGATCGGTCGTGCGTGGACTGGTCGCCCTCGGAACCGTTTTGGTGGAGTGCGCCGTCGCCGTCGTCCTCTGTGCTTTTCTTCCGATTTCTGTTGGCATCCTTTTCGATGGTCGCTTCGGTAACGGTCGATATGCCCCCGGACGGGCTGATTGAGTCGTCAGTGTCGTCTTCGTCAGGACTCGCTTCATTCCTGGCCGTCCGCGGTGGCGCGAGGGTGCTCGAAACGTCGGGATGGGTGAAGACGTAGAGCACGTCGTCATCCAGGACGTAATACGCCGTCCCGTCCGGCCGTTCGAGGAC
>JBKEGM010000107.1:0-7869 GCA_046710005.1 Natrialbaceae archaeon | reverse complement strand
CACGGATGTCGTCGAGTCGATCCTCGATTGCGTGGGCGAGATCGCTTGCACCGTCATAGCCCATCGCTCCACAATTACCCTTGAGAGTGTGAGCCATCCGGAAAATCTCGTCCATCGACTCACGGTCGTTGGGGGCCCGTTCCAGTTCGAGGAGCGAGTTGTTCAATTGCGTGATGTTCTCCTCGCTCTCTTGAACGAATTCTCGCGTGTATTCATCCATTCGTATCACCGTCCATACTGAGTGCGTCGAGAATTCCGCCCGGGATGTCCTCCGCAGGAAGAACGTCGTTTACGGCGCCAGTGGCGATTGCCTGCTGGGGAATCCCAAAAACGGGGCTAGTGGTGCGGTCCTGGGCGATCGTATGGCCGCCGGCCTCCGCAATTGCCTCGATACCAGCCGCACCGTCCTTTCCCATGCCTGTACAGACGACACCGACGATCGGATCGTCGATCCGATCTGCCGCCGTTTGCATCGTCACGTCAATTGCCGGACGGACGCCGTGCACTCGTTGTTTTTTCGTCAGTCGAACCCTGACTCGCCCATTGACGTAGTGAGAGATTTCGAGGTGGGATTCCCCTTTCGCGATGAGGATCTCACCACCGTCAACCCTATCGCCGTCGCTAGCCTCACTAACGTCATATTCGAGGACGCTATCGAGTCGGGCTGCCAGTCGATCGGTGAAACTGGCTGGCATGTGCTGAACAACCAGCACTCTCGCGTCCAGATCGGCCGGGAGTTTTGCCAGCACTTGTTCCACGATCTTTGGACCCCCAGTCGAGGCTCCAATGATCACCGTTGGTCGATCGACATACGTTCGGTCCGACTCAGTTGGCCGAGGAACCGTCTTCGGGCCAGCTGGCGTCGACGGGGACGACGTCGTCGATTCGGGCCCGTCTGGTTGGTTAGCACCGGTACTTGCACCGCTTGTTACCGTTTCTGAATCGGCCGCGGCGGTGCTTGCAACGCTGGTAGCCGTTTCAGCAGTGCGTTCGCGCGCGATCGATGTTAGGTCTGCATCTGCAACGGCGTCGACCGTCTCGACGAGTCGATCCTCCAGGGACCCGATATCCACTGAGACTTCCCCGCCTGGTTTCGCAAGGAAGTCCACCGCCCCTTTAGAGAGCGCTTCGAACGTGGCGTCCGCACCCTCCTTCGTGTGGGCACTCAGCATGAGGATCGGCGTCGGTTGTCGTTTCATGATTCGTTCGACCGCCTCGATGCCATCCACCCCCGGCATCACAACGTCCATCGTTACGATGTCGGGGTCGTGTTTCTCGACGGCATCCAGTGCCTGTTCGCCGTCGCGTGCGCTATACACCTCGTATCCATGGTCGGACAGCAGGTTCCCGATGACCGTCCGCATGAACTGTGAGTCATCGACGACCAGGACACTCGTCATGCCGGCACGACATCTTTCAGGGCCTTGCGGACGCTCGGTTCTTCGAACGGCTTTGTGACGTAACCGTCCGCCCCGGCCTTGACCGCCAATTTCATCTTCTCACGTTGGCCGACGCTCGTGCACATGATGACGCGCGAGTTTGGATCCAACTTCTTGATGGCTGCTGTTGCCTTGATGCCGTTACATTTCGGCATCACGATGTCCATCATGACGATGTCCGGGGTTTCCTCTTTATACAACTTGACCGCCTCGGCTCCATTGGACGCCTCCCCGACGATGTTGTACTCCTCTTCGAGTATCTGACGTAGGAGGTTTCGCATAAAATGAGAGTCGTCCACTATGAGCACCTCTGTCGACATCCGGTTGATACACCTACCAAAGGTAGACACAGAACAAGTATAAATGCTATCGCCCCGTTATCAGAAGTGATAATTGAAGCGCCGGCCAGTAATTCTCTCGGCTGTCAATCGATTAATAATACCTGAAGCGAAGGATCAGGAAATAGGTTCGGCAGCGACCTGTCCGGAGGCCTCGACCATAGCCTCTGTGTCGATAAGACCGATTCGTTCGACGACCTCCCCGTTCTCGAACCGTGTGACGACCGACGAGAGCAGGTCCTCATGCCCCCGATACTCGTCTGGATCTATTTCCTCCAGGGAGTAAAACAGCGGTGCAGGGAAGGCTTCGACACCAACGACGTTATCGACCCGAATACCTGCAGGCTGACGATCGGGGGGCCGGTTGAAGATCACCAACCGTTCGAGTTCGCTCCAGTCCGAGGACGCTACCCCGAAGTGAACCTTTGGATTGATGACCGCTGTAATCTCTCCTCGGAGGTCCATGATACCCTCGATCGCGGCTGAGGAAAGGGGAACGCGAGTGATGTCCTCCGGTTCGACCACCGTCCTGACGGCGTCCACCGTCACTGCGTATTCACGATTACCGATTTCGAACACAAGGAGTCGTTCGTGCTCAATTTCCTCATCGTCGCCGTCACCCCCGTCCTTTTCGTCCATCGATCCGCCAAGCCCGAGACCAGCCATCTCGTCGGGAAACTCAGAAGACATTCGTCTACGCAATGATTCGCCGTGCGTGACTATGAACGTTATCCCCGTATATCGTTCCTGGCCAAGGAGACACACACCGAACGAATCGATTCTCGGAATTCGGATGGGCACCCGGGAGGCCCAATAGTGAAGAGGAACACCAGAATTGGACCAGATAAAACGAAAGCTGCACGTTTCGGCAGAAGTGAGTTCCCATGCAGATGTTATTATGAAGGAGGTTTTTCGAAAACCTTCCCCAGGCATTCAGGCCGAACCAACTCAACAGGTTTATTTGCCCGCTGCAGGTACGTGATAGCAGTATGAGCGAGCAGAAAGGTCGAACCGGGAGCGCCGGCCGGTTCGGGGCCCGCTACGGTCGTATCTCCCGTCGACGGGTCGCCGAAATCGAGGAAGAAATGCGCGACGATCACGTCTGTCCGGAATGTGGGGAGGCCCGCGTCGACCGCAAGGGGACCGGAATCTGGGAATGCAGCCGTTGTGGCCATCGGTTCACCGGGGGGACGTACCGCCCCGAGACGCCAGCTGGTCGCAGCGTGAAGCGATCGATCCGCGCCGCGATGGCAGAGGAAGAATGAGCTACAAGTGCTCGCGGTGCAAACGGGACGTCGAACTCGACGAGTACGGCGGCGTTCGCTGTCCGTACTGTGGGCATCGAGTGCTCCTGAAGGAGCGAAGCCCGGACGTGAAAGAGATCGGCGTCGAGTAACCATCGGACGGGATGTCAGAGTACGTTCACGAAGCCGTTTTCGAATACCAGTACGTCGGCAAGCAAACCGCAAGAATCGTCGCTGATAGCATTCGCCCCGAGGTCGGCGAGATCGAGGGCGACCGAACGCGCGCAGCCCTCCGCCAGGAGGGGACGAACCTGATCGTCACCGTCCGCGCGAAAGATCGGACAGCACTCAGAGCCGGTATCAACACGTGGGGGTCCCTTGTTGCCGTCGCCGAACGACTAGCCGGGGCGTGACCGAATTTACGACGACTCGTCGCCTGGCCCTCCCGGTTGTTCTCCGTTTTCATTCTCGAACGCCACATTGCCGACGATAGCGTCCACGACAGTGCCGTCTTCCCCGCCGAACGATGATTCGTCATTGCAAAACGTATCGATCCGTTCGGCGATTTCCATCGCGTCACCATCCCCGTCCCTGATCCGGTCGGCGACCTCGCGATAGAGTTCACTCTCCGCCTCGATCTCTGCTAGAACCGGCTGGACGCTTTCGAAAGCGGCCTGTCCCGACGCCGCTTTCCGGGCGAGATCCGGGAACCGGTCCTCTATCCGTTCGGAAGTCTCCTCGCTCACTCGCCCCTCGTTTGCAGCGTCGATCAACTCCTCGGTCGAGAGAGACGCCGCATCCTCGCCAGCAGCCTCGAGATCATCACGAACGAGGTCGAGGACCGCGTTCAGTTCTCCTTCGGCTTCGTCGAGCGATTCCGTTCGTTCCTCGACGTACGCGCTCACACGGTTCTGGGCCCGTTCGACGGTCGAGAGCCGATCGACAAGGAGTTCCATGAGCCGGCGTTCGTCTCCGACCTCGACGTCCCGGACGGCCTCGATGAAGCGCGTCATTATCAGGGATACGACCAGGGGGCCATTGAGGGTTCCGGCACGCTGGCTGGTACCGTCAAACACGCAGGACTGCTGGCGGGAACGAAAGCGGGGCTTTTTCAGGCCAGACCCCATCCCGGCAGGTATGGCAGCCAATAATCTACCCCCGGAAGCACAGGAGAAGCTCGAAGAATTGCAGGACCTGCAGGATACGGCCCAGCAGGTCGCTGTTCAGAAAAACGAAGCCGAGAACAGGTTGACTGAGACCGAGAACGCCCTCGACGAACTCGAGGGCATCGACGAGGAAACCGCGATGTACCGCGAGGTCGGCGACCTCCTCATCGAAACCGACTACGATGAGGCCCAGGAAGACCTCGAGGAGACCCAGGACAATCTCGAAATCCGCGTCGAAACGCTGGCAAAGCAGGAAGAACGCGTCCAGGATCAGTTCGAGGAACTCCAAGAAGAACTGGAGGAAATGCTGGGCGGAATGGGCGGTGGCGGCCCGATGGGCGGCGGCATGGGTGGCCCCGGGGCCGGCGGCACGTAACTGGCAGATGCCCACCGACCAAGCGGTGGTCGAAACGGCAGCGAACGCGGCAGCAGACTTGATCTTTGCCCGCATCGGTCGCTCGACGGTAGACGATTACGACGTCACGGTCTCATTCGAGGACGAGGTGCTCGAAGTGGATGTGTACGTGGTCGCCCCGGATGCGACCGAGGATACCGACCGCGTCGCCGAAGACGCGGCGCTCGCCGCGCGACACTCCGTCGACGAACTGTTCGAAGGAGAAAACTAATCTCGGGCCGCCCTGGGTGGCGCCGAGTTTCTATGCGGCCGTTACGAGGAATAGCAATACGCTTACTGCGAGCACAGTGAATGTCACGAGAACAGCCATCGGACCACCCATCGAAATAGCTGCATTGGCATGGCTAGCCAGTGTTTCTGTCCTGTCGTTTCCGAACACTGTTACCTCGGCACGCTTGCTCGCCATCCCAGCCTCGACCGGTTCGCGGTCGTCAAGAGCCTCTCCGAGTAACCTCTCGATCCGGGCTGTCAGTCGGTCCACGTCGAGCTCGCCACCGATCTGGTTTTCGGACTCCACCGTGTTGACGATATGCGTGTCGGTCGTCATTACCTCCATTTCGTCGACCGTGTCTCCCACACCACCGACGATCCGTTCACGAACACCGGGGGCCATGTTGTTTCCGTCGACAAGGACGTACGCGGTCGTCTGTCCCCCGACGTCGAGGACGGCAACGCGGATGCCAAGCGGACCGATACCCTCCGTTGGCGTCCAGTCCGTTTCGTCCCAGGCGGTTCCCAGTTCCATCGATGCTCGTTCGCTGCTGTCCAGTTGCTCCGCCGCCAATCCCGCAGCCCGCATCATGTCGAACGAGCGAGCACTTCCAGGCACCACATGGCCCAGGTCACCCGGCGTCAGGCCGTCATTGCAATTGTGCGCGTCGATCAGGAGTACATCGTCGAAACGACCCGAACGCGCTTCGGCTGCTGCCGACAGCCCGACGGCATATTCAATGTCGTCAGCGAAGTTCGGTGCGAATGTCGTCACGAGGACCACGTCATCGCCAAAGGCCTGGCCGATGAGTGTCGCTTCACCTTCCTGAACCCGGATGGTTTGACTGGCCTGGTTGTCGTATTCGATCTCCTCGAACGCCTGGTCCGCCGCGTCGATGATCGTATCTATCTCCCGTTCGGTGACGAGATTGAAGTCGTGCCCGGCCGTAGCATGTGGTGGAAAGGCTAGCCCGTCGGCTTGTTCGGCGACGCGTTTCGGCAGATTACCCCCACCGATTTCGCCCATCGGCCCGGGGTGGATCATGGGCAGGACGAACCGGGCCTTTTCGGTTCCGTCCCTCCGTCGAAACGCGAGGACCGTCACCGGCACCAGCGCCTCCTCACCGATGTCCTCGAAAAATTCCTCGAGTTCGTTCGATCCCTCGGCCACGTGGCCGATGAACCCCTCCACGAAGTCGAGGGCGCTGATCCCAAGGCTTCGTTTCCACGGCCGATCGATAACGCGGATGAAACCAACGACTGCAGCGGCGTGAATTACGCAGAGCACCCCCAAAACGACGAAATCGCCCGGAATGACCGCCGTCGTCGAAGCGAGTGCTTCGGGTCCCTGATCGGCGCGGGACAGGTACGCGCGAAGTAATGGCTCGACTCGGAGGATGGGACCACCAAATTCGAGATATCGCATCGTCCCCGTGTAAACGAACAGGAGAAAAGCGGCCGCGACCGTCTGTAGGCTCGCCGGGATCAGGGCGACAATGGGAGAGTGCCCCGACACCGCAAGCACGACGAGTAATCGGAGGGCAAGAATCGAGGCGAGACTCACAAAGAGGACGTCGAAGACGAAGTTCTGCCCGAGTGGTGAAAACAAAGCGATTAATCCTGCAGCCGCCAGCAGGACGACCACGATTAATTCGCTCACCAGCGCAAGCAGCGAGGACCGGTTCGGAGTAAGATGGCCGCCAAGAAAGCGGTCGAGGCCGGTAGTAAGAAAGGCCCCGGCCACCGTCGGAATGGCGATGAAAAATATTCCTTGCCACAGGTCCTCAAGCAAAAAGCCGCTTTGAAACACACCAACCCCAGCAATCCCCGCGATACCAACGGCATACCCCAGACTCGTGTACCAACGGGGCGTATGGAAGATGTATCGCGAAAGGCTCGCGAGATTGCCCTGGGTCTCCGACATACGGGATTTCCTCGCTGTCGACGGCGATAAAAGTAGGGTTATTGCTCGCAGATGGCCCGGAAGTTCTCGAACACTTCGGTTCCGTCTTCGGTATGAGCGACTTCCGGATGCCACTGGACCCCATAGAGGTCGCGGTCCATGTCACTCATCGCCTCCACCCCACACACCTCGCTTCGTGCAGTCAACTCGAACCCGGGCGGGAGTTCAGTCACCTCGTCAGCATGACTCGCCCAGGTTCGCGTCTCAGGGGCGAGCGACCCCACGAGTGGATCGTCCTGGTCGACGATTTCGACCGTGACGTCGGCGTACCCACCATAGTCACCGGACCCGACGCTCCCGCCCAGATCCTGGGCCATGAACTGCAGTCCCAGGCAGATCCCGAGCACGGGAACGTCCATCTCCAGGTACGCCGAACATTGGCCGACGTCCTTGATGGAGGGACCACCGGAGAGCACGAGGCCGTCAGCGTCGATTGCTTCCGGGGGCGTCTCGTTGTCGATGATCTCAGTATCCACGTCGATATCCCGGAGTGCTCGGTGTTCGAGGTGGGTGAACTGTCCGTGGTTGTCGATGACGACGATCCGGGTCATTACCGTCCGGTACCGTGCGGTTCCTGAAAAACCGCCCGATATCGCCCCTCAGGGAGGGTCCACTGGTGCGATAAGTTTTTGCGCTCGCCCTCCATTGACTCGCGTATGAACCAGTATCTCTCGGAATTCGATCATCCAGCATGGTTCGCCCTGGGGGGCACCCTTGCAGGGTACGTTGCTATCCTCATCGTGATGTTCGTCGTCCTCTTCGTGGCACCGTTCCTGATCTACTCAGCGTTGCTCTAAACGAAAAGCAGCGCGAGTTCCCCGCCCCACCGTGGGCGGGGGTGAAGCGCGTCACTCCGGCGCGTGTTCCGTCTCTTCGATATACCGTGTCATCTGCGCGGCGAGCCGGACGCGATGGACGAACTTCGAGATGCCCTCACGTCGGATGAGGTGGATGTGGGGCAGCCGAACTCCTGTACCGCGATGGCGTGTACTCCCTACACGTCACGGTCACACGCGAGTTCGACGTGCCCGACCCCGACACCGCCGATACTGTGATCGGCGTGGACATCAACGAGCGCAACGTCGCACTCACCG
>JBKEGM010000106.1:0-7903 GCA_046710005.1 Natrialbaceae archaeon | reverse complement strand
GCGGCGAGTCGGTTCGTAAACTCCGAGAGCACGCCCGTCATGTACGTGTACTGGCCGAGAATAACCAGCATGAGCGATCCCGAGATGCCGGGGAGGATCATCGCGCTCACCGCCACGACGCCGGCGAAGAAGGTGAGGCCGGGGTTGTGCCCGGCGAACACGGCCCCGTCGGCTGAGAGGACGAACGCGATAACGAACCCGGCGACGGCGGCGACGATGTGGCGGCGTTCGGTCACCACGACTTGCCGCCAAAGCACGACCGCAGAGGCGGCGATCAGCCCGAAGAAGAACCCAAAGAGGGCGACCGGGTGGTGCTGGTCGGCGTAGTGGACGGCCCGCGTCACGAGAACGACGGCCGTCACGATCCCCAGGCCAAGCGGAAGCAGGAAGGTCACGTCGACGTCTTCGAGGACCCCCACCAGGTCATCGCGGTCCACGGGTGGCCGGATGGACTGGAGGAATCGAATCACGTTGGCTGAGGTTAGGGCCGTGATCGCGTCGATCAATCGCTCGTACACGCCGGCGATGAGCGCGATCGTGCCGCCGGAGACCCCAGGGACCGCGTCCGCCGACCCCATGAAGATCCCGATCAGGTAGATCCGCGCCGCGTCGCGACCGGACGGTTCCATCGAACGCCTCTTCGAGAATCCGGCCCAAGTCTCTTGTGGAGTCGTCTTGGTCGTTTTCAGGTCGTCTCAATTTGGAAGCGCCAGCAAGACCCTGTACCCGTTCTGAAACTTGATCGGGTCATCGCTGCCGTTCTTTCGCTGGACCTTCTCGACCCCAATCGCGATCCGTTGCTCGGCGTCGTAGCAGTCGACGCTGTAGTCGAACCCCCGGTGCGACCAGCGCTTGCACTATAGTCGAAGACAGTGATTTCCGACTTTCAGCTCCCATTATCTCATAGAATTCTCAAAGATCATAGAGATACTGCGTGCTGACTCGATGGAAACGCTGCTACGCCATGAGAGCGTGAACCAAGCATGGGGCGCAAGAGACCGACCTGTATTCCGTGCCATCGAGCACGTCGTGCTGACTGGTCCGTGTGCGAGAAGACGTGTTCGTAGAAATGCGTTGACCAGTGGTTCGCTAACTTCTGTTTCGGACCGTCTGGCAACTCTTTGACCGGAGAAAAGAGTTGCTCCTGGGTGTGAGAATCCTTTTTCTGAAACATGCGTTCACCAAAAACCCGAGAGGTCAGGTATCCAAGTGTACAATCTCTACTGGTATATAGTTTTTGTGAGTGATTATACCAGTAAAGCCAAGTAGTGTCCGAATTTATTAGTATAGAATTACTGTTATGATTCGTGGCCCACCAACCAAGAATGGGGTTACGACTCGCCCCCTTTCTACGGTGCCCTCACCCTCTGTATCTTGCACTGCCTTCTATAACTATACCTCTCCCAACAATTCCACCTCCGGTTACATCGCACTAAATCGGGCGTGAATGTTTCTATGACACGCTGCCTTATGGAAAGCTTAACCATTCAACACCATCTATCGTCGAGCGAAGCTATGCCTGTTGAGATCGACAGCCGAACCGATGAACTGGACGATGTGGCGACCAAGATAAAGGAGGAGTACGATGGAGAGTTCAAGGACGGGGTTGATGTGAGAGCTGTTGCAGTTCAGGTCACTGGACCAGGGTTCGTGGCCGGAGGGGGGGATCGAGAAGGGTGGATTTTCACTGACTTGATCGGAGCTATTGAAACGCATAAACAGCGGCTGATCGATGACCATTTTTGATCAATAGAGAGCCTGAAGGCGCAGTAAAAAGGTTGCTTCCGGGATGAAGTATGTGAACTAAATGCTCTACCACCGAATTTCCGGGGGTGAATTTACCTCTCACCCCCTTCTTTCGGTGCCCTCTGCCTCTATATGCAGCAACAGAGAATATCCAATATCAGGTTTCATGCCAATTTCAGACGAGGTCAAACAGCCTGACTTATTATGTCTACCACTATATATATCTCCGTATCCTCAGTATTCGTCTATGTCGGCTCCTCGGCTTGAGGCTCGTCGAGATCGTCGAGGAGCGTGTTAGGGTACGCTCTTGCTCGGGTCACAGGTGGGGTGAGAGCGTGGAAATCGGCAAAGACGGGCCTGCCTAACACGAATCTATGGCTTACGTTCCTCTCCCTGAGCGTGTCATAGAAACCTCCGCACGCTCTGTTTATCGGAATCTTATCAGGATTCTCGTGCAAGATGAAGGGCGCGTATTCCTCATCGATCACTCGATGACGGATTATGATTGGAATCGACAGCTACTGCTCTCGTTTACGAGACGGTTCGGTCTTCAGTATGACCAAAGATATCCGTGAGTTCGGGGTTGGCACCGAAACCCGAGTAGACTGTAACAACATCGTTCGGTTCGATTCGCGTATTCCCCCGAGGAGTCAGTGGCTTCTCTCGTCCACTACGATCGATAGCCACAATCAAGACGTCCTCCGAAAGCAGTCCTGCCTCGCCGGCTTCTGAAAGTGTCTTTCCGGCAATCGGGGCGTCTTCAGTCACCGTGATCTCGAAGACTTCCGCTTCCTTACTGATACGCATGAAATCGACGATCGCTGGCCTGGACGCCGCTCGATAGAGGTACTCTGCGATGAGCTGCTGTGGGTTTTCGATCGTGTGCACGCCGATTTGCCGGAACACGTTCATGTGGTCGGGGTTGTGGACGACTGACACGATCCCCGGCACGTCGAACTCGTCGGCGAGCATACAGATCATGATGTTCGTCGCGTCCTGGTCGGTCGTCGAGATGATCGCGTCGGCCCGGTCGATCCCGGCGTCCTCCAGCGTCTCCTTCGACGTGGCGTCGGCATTGAGGACCAGACAGTCGTACTCGTGGGCGATCGCCTCGGCCCGCTGTTCATCCTGCTCGATCACCACGACCTCGTTTCCGGACCGGGTCGCGATACCGATGAGTTCCTTGCCAATCGCCCCCGCTCCCACGATGATAATGTGCATGTGTTAGGGAGTTATGGATCAGAGCCCCGCAACACCGGCGTTGGGTTCGATCCTGTTCATTCCTCGGCCAGGTCCTTCTCTTCCTCCTCCGGAAGAACGACGATGGGGACATCGCTGTCCTCGACGAGTTCGTGAGTTACGTCCCCGGTCAGGAGCTTGATCCAGTGGCTTCCGCCTCGGGGAGTGAACATGATCGCGGTGGCGTTAGCCTCGTGAGCCGCATCGATGATCGTCGCCGCGACGTCGGTTCCATAGAGAACCTGGGTTTCCAGGGGGACCTCAGTGTGAGTCAGGCCCTCCCTCACGATGTCGAAGATTGCGACCGTGTCCCGCTCCCGCTGTTCGATGGATGCTTTGTCGAGCGAGCCACGGGTTTTCTCGATGACGTGGACCGCAATCACGGACCCGTCAACGGCATCTACTTGCGAGACGAGCGCCGACGTGGTCGTCGCCGCATCTTCACGGCTAGCGACGGGGACGAGAACTCGCTGGAAGAGCGATTCTTCCATCTTACTCACTCCCACCGTCGGGATTTACCCGTCCGAGGTAGTGCCATCGGTACTTGCCCCCATCCCCCTCGATTTCGGGCTCCCACTGGACGAGATAGGCAAAGGGACCCCGTGCCTCACCGGACGCTTCGGGCCGTTCGACGATGACGTGCTTGTAACCTCCGTGGTCATCGATCCGAACGAGTTCTTCTCCTTCGGGTGCTTCGATTGCCTCCGTCAGGGAAGGAGACTCTTGGAGGAGCCGTTGGGCGAAATGGATGATCTCCCGGAGTTGGCGGTCGCTACTCTTTTCGAGTTCCCGGACAACGCTCTTCGGAACGTCTTCGGGAGCATCGATGTCGGACGTACTCATGGTTCGATGAGGAACGCGGATGATTCAGGAGCGTCAGTGCTCAACTCTATCTCTTTGACCCCGAACTCCGCCACCGTCGTCGAGGCGCTGTTCGGGGTACAATGACAGGAACGCCCTCTCCCGGGCCACTGTCCGGTGTGACAGCAAATGAGGGGTGGACCGAGGGTTCGGGAGTTTGCCGTGGAGTCACCGACGTGGTCTCGCACGAACTGCATACCCACAGTGAATTTTGAATCAATATAAAACTAGCCGTTTGATTTGCGATTCAATAACTCATTGGGAAGGTTTTTCCGTTTACTCGTTTATACCCGGAGACATGGGACTTCGGACCCGCTTCCAGAGATCGACTCCCGTCAGAAGGTCGTAGCTTAATATGAGCTCCCATCGTAGTTCCCCCATGGATTATCGTGTCGATGAAATCGACAAGCGGATTCTCTACTATCTGGCGCGGGACGCCCGAAACACGGCTGCGCCCGCCATCGCCGACGAGGTGCAGGTAACCCCGGCGACGGTCCGGAACCGCATCCAGCAACTCGAAGAACACGGGATTCTCCGGGGGTATCACGCGGCCATCGACTACGAGCTCATCGAGGGGCGGGTCACCTACCAGTTCAACTGTACCGGGCCCGTTCCGGACCGCGACCGCCTGGCTCAGGCTGCGCTGGAGATCTCCGGCGTCGTGACGGTCCGGGAGTTGATGACCGGGCACGCGAACCTCGCAATCACGGCCGTCGGCACGGATACCGACGACGTGAGTCGGATCGCGAGCGAGCTCTCGGATCTCGGCCTGGAGATAGAGGACGAAGGCGTCATCGAAGAGGAGTACCATCATCCCTATCATCCGTTCGGTCCGGGCGACGCGCCGACCGGGCCGTCGTTGACGGATTTCATGAGTCTCGCGGGCGGGGCAGAGGTCGTCGAGTTCACCGTCTCGGAAGGTGCCCCGATTGCTGGCCTGACCATCGAGGAGGCCGTGAGCGACGGCTTGCTGGCCGAGGACGTGCTCGTGGTCAGCATCGAACGTGAGGGGGACGCCATCACGCCGAAAGGCGACACGGAGATTCAGCCGGGAGACGTCGTCTCGCTGTTCTCGAAAGACCCGCTCGAAAAACGATCCCTGGAGGCGTTCGGGGCCCAATGAGAACGCATGAAATGTGAACGATGTGGAAAGGACACGTCGGTCGATCGGTATGACGTAGACGGATTCACGGGCTATCTCTGTGAGGAGTGTGTCGAAGCCTGGGACCACATTCAGAACGAGTAGTCAACGTGGCTGGCGATCCGGGGTGCTGTATGACTGGCCGGCGCTGTCGTTTCGAACCTACGTCTGAACATCGACCGAGGCGTTACCCCCGAACGCTCTGCCCACAGTTGAATCATCGATATCGGAGTGAATAAAACACCACCATAGTGATGAACTGACGCTCTATATGCTGCAACGAAGTATAGCCACTATCAGTTTCCATGTCAATTCCAGATCGGTCGGAAAGTTTGACTACTACTGTTTGTCCCTGTGGGACTGTAACCGCCAGATCCGTCGCCCTCGTCCTCGTACTGGGGTAGTTCCTCGGCGATCGCGGCATCGGAAACGCCGGCTTCCTGGTGGGGCGTCGTATTCTTGAGGACGCTGTTCGGGACTGCTCCGACTGCCGACCGAACCGAAACCAGCGATTTATCGGGGGACCCTTGCGAAGAGGTGTGGATCCGCCGCTGTTCAGTCGGGTGACGTGCTCGATGAGACCCTGGTCTGCTTGGACTCGCCGGGAGTCATTACAGCCCTTGGCGGCGGGCTTTCGGGGAAGCCATGGCCTGGGCTTGGAAACTCGCGAATCCGTAGGGCCAGGGGAAGCGTATTACCTTGGAGCCTGATAGCAATACCGCAAAACACCTCTTGAGATAGGTGGTCTGTGTAGTTACATGACCGATATGTTTTGGGGTGGGGTACCAGTACCGGACGAGTTTCCGAGGAGAACCCAAACACCGTTGGAAGGCTGCTGGACGCCGATGGCAGGATTCTGGGTACAGATCGTCGCGCCATTCGAACCAGCGAACACGCTCACGAGTAGGAGGCCGAACTCGGCGGCAGCGATGTACTGGCGTCGGTTTTGCGACAAAAATACAATAATATTTGAGTAATAAAAATACCTGGGGGCGATTCATCGATTGGCGGGGATTCCGTACTGGCCATACCGGGTGACCCCGACGTCGGTTATGGCTTTAATTCCGGGAAGAACACACTCAACAGGAGCGCTGAGACACCGATCGTGTAGAATAATTGGAACCTGTAAGGTCGGAGCCGATTCAGCAAAAGCAGCAGGAAAATGAGCGGAAGGGAAAGGAGGAAAAGCGGGTGGACGTAGCCCAGGCGCGAGTGCGGGAACAGATTCTTCGCGTCGATCGAACTGGGGAGCGATTTGGCGACGACGGTGACGCCAACGTAGACGGCAAGGAGCGAATACGGTAGCACCGTTCGAGTGCTCCACCAGAACGCTCCAACTGCGACGGCCATGTTGACCAGCAGCGGCGCAAACGTAATCAGGATCCGCTTCGTGTAACTGCGGGGAACCTGGTGCTCGACGTAGCCTGCGGGGTTGCCAAAACGGAAGAACGTAACGTCCCCGACAGGGACACCGAGGAGCACGCAGCTCAGATAATGGGCGAACTCGTGAATCACGATGCCCGGGGCGAATACAACCGGGAGAATATACTGACGAACGTAGCTTATTGGCATCCCTTCCACCGGGTTCTGGCTGGTAAACGGGGTGGCGCTGTCGCTACCATGGACGGAAATGAATTGGGAGCGTGAAAACGGCACTGTTCAGATGAGCGATAGACAGGACTGCCAGTGGTGTGGAACAGTCGGCCGTGAAGGAGTTTGGATTCACCCGCCTCGAACTGGCCGGACGTCAACCCTTTTGCCCGCCCGGTGGGTTTCTCACCGCATGTCCGAGGTCGCGGAACTCACGAAACAACTCGTCGCGATCCCGAGCCACGAGGACGAAACGGCGGCGGGGGACTGGATCGAATCCTGGCTGCACGAACACACCGACGCGACCGTCGAACGCGACGACGCCCCAGGCGGCGGCAACGTAATTGCTCGGAAAGGAAAGGGTGAAGGCGGACCGTCTCTGGCGCTCGTCGGCCATCACGACGTGGTTCCGCCCGACGAGTCCCAGGTCGCCGAAGACGGTTCCTCCATCGTTGAGGAGCAGGACGGCCGCCTCTACGGGCGGGGTTCGGCCGACATGAAGGGCGCCGACGCCGCACTGTTGCTGGCCTTCCGCGACGCTGACCCCGACGCCGAACTCGTCTTCGCCTCGTTCGTCGGCGAGGAGCAGGCCGGCGTCGGGTCTCGGCATGCTATCGAGCACGGGTTCGCCCCCGATTACGCCCTCGTCGGCGAGGGGTCGACGAACTACACTGGGCCGGACCGGACCGATGTCGTCGTGGCGCACAAGGGCCGGCGGGGCAGTACCGTCGTCGCCGGCGGCAAAGCTGCCCACGCGAGCGACCCCGAGTCGGGCGAGAACGCGATTTATCGTGCCTTCAAAGCGGTCGACCTGCTGCGGGACCTCGAGGCACCGTCGGTCGAGGTGGCAGATGACCCCGTCGAGGGGTCGGTCGTCGTCACGGAGATCGACGGCGGGACGGCGATGAACGTGGTCCCAGAGCGCTGTACGATCACGGTCGACGAGCGGACGGTGCCAGGCGAGCGTGCCGATGTTGCCCGCATCGAGGCCGTCGATGGCGTCGACTGGACCGTCGACCAGGACCTGCCGCCGATGCACTGCGATGACGAGGACTTCGTCGAGACCGTCCTCGGGGCCGCTCGGGATGCCCAGAAGAACGACCCGTCAGCGACCGTCAAACCCCACGCCACCGACGCGGGGTGGCTATCCCAGGCTGGCGTCGAGACGGTTGTCTGCGGTCCCTCGGAGCCGGGCGAGGCCCATACGGCTCACGAGAGCGTGTCGATTAGGGTCCTCGAACGGTGCGAACGGATCTATCGCGGGGTAGCGTCGGCTTGGGGGTAACGTCCGTGGCTTTGCCGGCCAATTTTAAGGGTACCTGCCCC
>JBKEGM010000105.1:0-7914 GCA_046710005.1 Natrialbaceae archaeon | reverse complement strand
GCCCTTCCCGATCAGGTACAGTTCGGAGGACGCCTCCCGCGAGGCGTCCGGGCTGGTCGTCCGGACGTACTCGAACTCCCCATCGATGTCCGCGCGGAAATCATCGAGATCGGGGCCGTCGAAGACCTTTACCATGAAATCACCGTCACTCGCGAGCACGTCGGTTGCCGTTTCGAAGGCTTGCCGGGCGAGGTGGACCGACCGGGCGTGGTCGAGTTCGTACTCGCCGCTCACGTTCGGCGCCAGGTCCGAGACGACGACGTCCACCGGGCCACCGGCGTTCTCGTGGTCGCCGACGACCTCGCGGATCTCCGCTTTCGTCTCCTCGTCGGTCATGTCGCCCCGAATCGTTTCCACTCGGGCGCCGTGGGATTCCTCCAGGGCATCGATCCGCTGGCGGTCCACACCGATCACGGTTCCCCCTTCGCCGACACGTTCGGCGGCCACCTGCAACCACCCGCCTGGTGCCGCCCCGAGGTCGACGACGGTTGCGCCGGGAGCCAGCAGATCCGCCGCCTCGTCCAGTTGCTGGAGTTTGTAGGCGGCGCGGGTCCGGTAGCCCTCCTGTTTGGCCTTGTTGTAGTACTTGTCGCGACCGCTCATGCTGCTCTCACCGGGTTCGGGACCTCCTTTCGAGGCGGCCTCCCGGCCGATTCTTCGTTCATGTTACTGAGGAGGTCGTCCATTCGGAAAGGCACGTCGGATGTCGCGGTTCGAGATCAGGAGGGCGATTTACGCGGTCCCGACCCTTTCACGAATCGACTCGAACACGCTGGGAACCTGTTGCTCGCCCAGCCGGGTGCGTTCTGAGGGCCGACTGCTGCCATCGCGGTATTTCCCGATCAACACCGCCTCATCCAGGGTGTTCAGGTGATATCAAACACTGGATGTCGACGATTCGTGAGCCACTCCCTCACAGGCCTCACCGGCGGCAGCGTTGCGTCATGCTAACCGCCGCTTCACCGGCCTCCCTACAACTTTCGGCCCGGGGCTATCGGCGGAGGAATCCGGCGAAACAGGGGTCTCGAAAGGAAGGCCTTTTTAGTCCCCGCTTTCGTACCCCGAAGCAACATGTTCAAGGCCATCGTGAGCGCGGACACCCTTTCCTCGGCGCTCGACGCTATTAGCGTGCTGGTGGACGAGTGCAAGATCCACCTCACCGAACAGGGCTTCGAAATCCGCGCCGTCGATCCAGCGAACGTTGGGATGGTCGACCTCTCGCTGTCGGCCGACGCCTTCGAATCCTACGAAGCCGACGGCGGCATCATCGGCGTCAACCTCTCCCGACTCGAGAATATCGCGGGCATGGCGGACACGGACCAGCTCATCGAACTCGACCTGGACGAGGAAACCCGCAAACTCCACATCCAGATCGATGGCCTCGAGTACACGTTGGCACTGATCGACCCCGACTCGATCCGTCAGGAACCGGACATTCCCGAACTCGACCTCCCCGCCGAGGTCGTGCTGGAGGGACGGGACGTGGACCGTGCGGTCACGGCCGCCGATATGGTCTCGGACCACATCGCGCTGGGCGTCGATGATAACGACGAGCACTTCTACGTCGACGCACAGGGCGACACCGACGACGTTCACTTCGAACTCGGGCGCGAGGACCTCATCGACCTCACTGTCGGACCGGCCCGCTCGCTGTACAGCCTGGATTACCTCAAGGATATGGACAAGGCCATCCCGAGCGATGCCGAGGTCAGCGTCGACCTTGGGGAGGAATTCCCGGTCAAGATGCACTTCGAAATCGCCGAGGGCGAGGGGCAGGTCACGTACATGCTGGCGCCGCGCATCCAGAGCGACTGATCGTTTCTGCAGGGGGTCGTCGAGGGTGGCTGGCTTTACTCAGGCCCTTCGGGAACCACGGGTTTGCCTTTGGTCTCGTCGGAGCGCCCATCCGCCGACCCCCCGATCTTTTGCTTCGTATTCTTTCACCGCTCCGCCGATCAGCCGTCAGCGCCGGGCCTTGCTCTGGAGTATTCCGTGTCTCGACACCACCTCGATGCCCTCGTGGAAACCGGGGACTTCGTGCACACCCGTTACAGGGACGGCGCCCTCCCCATACCGAGAACTCACTGTCGCGTCAATTGGAAAGTGGTCGAAAAAAGCTTCCAGGCGGTAGAGTGGCCGTGATAGAACGAATGGCCGGGATTGAAGCGTCGCCGGGAGCAACCCCGGTGAAAACCGGACGACTGGGCAACTTTTGGCGAAATCTGGAAGCACCAGATGCACCCCATTGCAGTCGGCACTGACAAGGGAGCCTGTAGCTCGACGCCGCCACGGGGTGCCGAGATCGCCGCCGTTCTTCTGGCAAGCCTGCTGCTGGCCTGACTCCGGAGCCACCGGGAAGGAGGAGGTACCCACAGTCTCTGGTTCATCGTATTCGCGGCGCTGCTGTTCCTGAAGACCCTGCTGTGGCTGAATTGCTCCGTAATCGACCGGACCTATCGGTCGTGGGTCGCCGCGAACTCCCTGGAAGGCCTCAGGGCGTGTTCATGCTCCGTGGCCGCGAACTCGTCGTGCTTTTTCTTACAAAGATTCCATGGACGGGATAGCGCCTGGGACTGGGAACCCTTCGCCCGGAGTTCGGAGTGAATCCGCAAAACCCTTTTCAGTGCTTACATGTGAGTAAGTGACAATCCATGACCCAGACGAGACGAACGATCCTCCGGCGGGCGTCCACGGCCGGACTTCTTGGCCTTCTGGCCGGTTGTACCGGCGACGGAGACGGGGAGGGAGACGGCACGGACACGTCGACAGCCACGGAATCGCCGATGACTGCGGAGCCGACGTCCTCGGCTCCAACGGACACGATGGATGAGAGCGAGTCAACCCAAATGGGCGACGGAACGACCTCAGGGGAGGGAACAGGAACGATGGGGGAGGGGACCAGGACGACAGCCGAGGAAACGGCGATGGATCAGCCCACGACCACCGATTCGATGGACACGCCCACGTCGACCCCCGAGCCATCCGAGCCAACGACAGTGGAACTCGAGGGTTTCGCGTTCGGGCCAGTTCGCGCCTCGATCGCGCCCGGGGAAACTGTCCGATGGGTCAATCGCGACAATGCGGAACATAACGTGACGAGCGCCCAGTTTCATGACAGCGCCGAATCGTGGTCGTTTTCGAGGTCACTGTCCGGCGGTGCAAGCGCTTCGCAAACGTTCGAATCACCCGGCGTGTACGAGTACTACTGCACGATTCACGGCGAGTCGTCGATGTGTGGGGTGATTCTCGTCGGCGACGTGTCCCTGTCGAACGATCTGCCCTGCGAATCGGACGACGACGGCCCTAATTACGGGCTGGGGATCGGTGCTAGTCCAGCCGATCGGTAAGGTGGGGCGCTTACGACACTCCGATTCCAGGTGTTGCCCCGCACTCGGGGAGTGTCTCGAGTGACCGGGTAGCTGTCGTTCGGTCGGCGATCACGGCCCCATAACGGCGCCCCTGCCATGAGGGTCGGATTCAAGTTTCGGGCCGGTCAATCCCCACACGATGTCAGCCGCGTATTTCGCGCAAACTGGGGCCGAGGCTGAAACCGCAATCGCGATCGGTAGGACGCTCGCTTTCGCGGCGATCACCGTCGCAGCGAGCGTCCTGGTTTACTACCTCACGGTTTCCGTCCGGGCAATCTTGGTCTCGACGTACGAGGATCGGTGGTGGTACTTCGCGGTCGGCGTGGCCGCGGCTATCGTCTATGGTGTGTCGGGGCTTGCGGAACTGGCAACGGCGTACGGCGAGACGGCCGCCGCGTTTCGGTTCGGTGCGACGCTCTTTTTCTTCCTGTTTAGCGCCGTGGGGATGCGAGCCTTGTACGCAACGGTCCACCTCGATCGGGGTGACTTTCGAACGCTTTCGATTCCGGGGTGGGCGTGGTACGTGGTCATCGGAGCGTTCATCGTTGCCTGGTGGGGCGCCTACCTTTCCGACACCGGCGGGGCCGTCGCGCTGGTTGAGGCTGTCGGTCTCGCTGGGGCCGTCACCTATTCGCTCGTGTTCGCGGTTCTGACCGTCCGGGACGCCGAGGGGACGGCCATCGCGGCCATCCTCCGCCAGTTCGTCCCGGCGATGATCGGGTTCACGGGTATCGTCGTTGCCGAGCAGGCCGGTCGGTACACGGGGATAGACCAGGGTATCGTCGTCGGTGTCGAACTCGTCGGAACGGTATTGGTAGGGGCGTTCCTGTTCACCACGGCAGTGGCAATCCGCCAGCAAGGCGAGGAGGTCGGTCGGATGTACGACCGGACGACGTGGCGCGAGCAGAAACTGGAGTAACCTCGGCAAAGCGGCGCCCGTTCGTTTCGACGGCCAGGTCGCCGGGAAAACCCGTTGCCGTTTTGATGTGGACCGGTCGCCGGTCATTGCTCCCCCTACGTTTAAGGCTCAGTTCATCATATATCCGAAATATGAGTGCCACTGACTATGACATCGCGGGTATCGATCTCCGTGATGACGAGTATACGGTCGAACAGGCACTAATCCGAAACAAATACGCCGCCTACGACAAGGCGGATAACGTCGTCCTCCGGGGCAAGCAGAAGATGTTCAAAATGAAAGAAGAGTTCCCGTTCGTGGACGCCGACGAAAACGAGGTGTTCAAGGTGAAAGCCTCGGGGATCATCGACATCGCGGGTGATTACGTCCTCTCGGACGCGCAAACGGAGGAGGAAATCGTCATTTTGGACAACGACTATTCGATTTTCCAGGACACCTGGACGGTCCGTGACGCGGAGACCGAGGCCAAACTGGCCACGATCGATTCCCGGGGCGCGCTCGTGACAGTGGCCCGTCACTACCTCCCCTTTGGTGGCCTCATCCCCCACAAGTACGAAATCACTGCCCAGTCTGGCGACCACGTCGGGACAATAGAGGGCCAGATCGCGTTGAAGGACCGGTACGATATTTCGATCGACGATGCCAGCGAAGTGCCCAAAGAGCCGATCATCGCCGCGGCGATGGTCATCGACGCGATCCAGGGGAACTAACGACGAATTCCAGGATACTGCTGGGCTGGCGGAGATTTATAGGCCCCTCGCCTGAGAATCCGCTATGGAGTCCCGACCACTCGGCGATACCGGCCACGATTCGAGCCTTCTCACCTTTGGTGCGATCGCGCTGAATTACCTGGAGCAGCAGGCGGCGAACGAACTGGTCGACTCGGTACTCGATGCCGGCGTCAACCACGTCGACGTGGCGCCGACCTACGGTGATGCAGAACTGAAACTGGCCCCGAAACTCCAGGAGCGGCGCGACGAGGTGTTCCTGGGCTGCAAAACCCAGGAGCGGACGTATACCGGCGCTTGGGGCGAACTTTACCGGTCCCTCGATCGACTCGGCGTCGATAGCATCGACCTGTACCAGTTCCACGCCGTCACCCGGTACGACGAGCTCGAAGCGATCACGGGCGAATATACCCCAGAAATGGCCCAGGACGAGGACCCGGGAGCGTTGCAGGCAGTCCTCGAAGCGAAGGAGGCGGGCCTGATCGATCACGTTGGCCTGACCAGCCACGGGGATCCGGCAGTCATTCGCGAGGCGATCCGGCGGATCCCCGACCTTGAAACCGTGATGTTCCCGTTCAATTACACCCTTGCCGCCAAGGCGGGGCCGGAGTACGACTACGAATCCGTCATCGAACTCGCGAACGAACGGGACCTCGGCGTGCTCTGTATCAAAGCCTTCGCGAAGGGCCCGTGGCCCGACGACCTGCCGGCGGTGGATCAGCCGTACGAAACCTGGTACGAACCCTACGACACCGAGGGAGAACTCGAGAACTGCCTGCGGTTCGTGCTTTCCCACGATGTCACGTCGATCCTGAACGCGGGCGACCCGGCACTCGTTCCAGGAATCCTCGACGCGGCCGAGTCCTTCGAACCGATGGACGAGACCGAACGGGCCGACCTCCTGGAGCGCGCTCGGGACGCCGACTCGCCGGTCCCGGCACCATGACCGCCCCGTTCAGGAGAGCCACTTCCTGATCGTCGAGGTGACCCTGTACCGGATGGTGTCGTTCTGATACCCTCGCCACCCCCGCATTCCGCCGACGAGCGTGGTGGCCTCATAGCCCTGCTCACGCAGGAAACTCGTGGCGCGCCGGGAGACCATCCCGACCTTACAGACGACGACCACCGTGGCCTCTTGGGGAATCTCCTCGAGGTGTTCAGAGAGGGCCTTGGAGTCGCCGTTGCGGAGGTCGTGGTACACCGGAATGTTGTGGCTCCCGTCGACGTGGCCGTCCCGGAAGAGATCTTCCGGGCGGATGTCCAGGACGAAGACGTCGTCCGACGGTAACCGGTCGCCGAGTTCGTCAGGACGGATCGTGGGCATATGCGACCCTTCGGGCGGACGGTGTTAGGACTGACGCCCGGTGAAAACGGTGCACTGACCGACGCCACGCTTATGTCCCGGTCCCTCAATACGCACTGCCAAAACGAGCGCTAGTCGATGTGGCCTTCTTCCCGGAGCTGGTCGGCGTCCTGGCCCGAGTACCGCCATTCGATGTTGGCCTTCTCGTCCTGCCAGGACCAGGGTTCGACGAGGACGACGTCGCCCTCGTTGATCCAGGTCCGGTACTTCATGCGGCCGGGGATCCGGCCCATTCGCTCCTCGCCGTCTTCGCATTGTACCCGAACGTGGTTGCCACCGTCGTGATGGGTGACGACCGCGAACAGCTCGTCGTCGGAAGGCATCCGCAGGTTCCGACGCTCTTGTTCCTCACTCATTACCGTGGCTAGCGGGGTGGCACGGTTAAGTCATCCGGAACGGAAGCTACCGTTCACCACGACCCCCAACCGACGTGTTCATGCCGACCCGGCGTCGTTGCAGTGTCGGTGATCGCGATTCCCCGAACCCCCACCGACCTTGCCAGAGTCAGGCGGGTCCACGAGGTGGCGTTCGACACTCCCGATGCGGCCGTCCTCGTCGATGCACTCCGGGATTCGACCGGATTCGTTCCAGAGTGCGCGCTCGTCGCCCGGGAGGTGGACGAGACGGGAAGCCGCCACCGGATCGAAACGGGCGACGGCATCGTCGGGCGTCCTGTTCACCGAGTCGGAGTTGCTCGACCCCCCTTAACGCTATATACCTCGCTCCGAACGCGGTCTATTCGGACTGGCACGGCGAGGGAATCGGGAGCTCCCTCGGGCCGGTCTCGAGATCGCCCGTTCGGAAAGGGATAGTCTCGTTTTCATTCACGGCGACGCCGAAATATTCCGCCGGTTCGGGTTCGTTCCCGCCGACCCAGTCAGCATCGAGAACTCACCAGATCTCCCCGATTCGGATTTCCAGGTATGTGAACTGACGCACGGCGCGTTGGGGGCGGCCGAGGGGACGAAGTCCTTCCACGTCGCATTCGACGGGGCCTCAGTCAACGTGGGACGGCCCTCATCGTTTCCGAACGATTACGGCAGTGCGAGGAGAAAGCCTCGCGCTTCAGGGCGGGGATGAATCCGACATGATATAGCAGAAAATCCTGTACTGAAGCCGACTGGACTCCCACTGTTTATATTTTCTAAACACGTATTGTATAATAGACATGAGACATGCTGCTGCGGGGAACCCGCTCAGGCGTACGTTGGCAACGAGTGGGTCTCACCACTACTCACACACCCCCGCGGCCCAACCAGCAGCGGTTGGCATGTCACTGAGAGACTCACCATTCGTGGGTGAAATGGGTGAGTTGGGCCGATGGCGCGGCCCGCTGCTCACGGTGCTGGACGCCCGTGAGTGCCACTCCCTCCCCGGGAGGGCAACACCGAGCGGATATTCAAACTCCCACACCCTGATCGAGGGCCGAAGGTGCGTCAGCGAACCCGCAAGTTCACAGCCGGGGTAATCGCCTGACTGGATTCCCCACGGAGGAATCCCCGCGCTTTAGCGCGGGGAGGACGTCATGATGCGCCC
>JBKEGM010000104.1:0-7915 GCA_046710005.1 Natrialbaceae archaeon | reverse complement strand
GCTCAAGACGCTTTGCGATGATCCAGTCGACCTCGTCGCGGAGACGGCCGAGCGCTCCGTAGAGGCCGATCCCGAGCGCTTCCGGAGCCGTTTCGGCGGTCGGTCTCAACCCGATCGGTCCGAGGACCCGCTGAATCGGCAGCCGGAGTTCTGATCGGGAAGATGCCGCTTTCGGTGGCGGTCGTGGCGAAAACCCTCCTACCGGAACATGTCCCAAGCCTCGTGATCATCCTCGTCTGCGGTCCGCCCGCTCCCGGCAAGACCCCCATATCGACCCGGCCCCGGTAGCGACTGGCGTGGGCCGGTCGGTCGTTCCGACTCTACCACCCCGACGAGTCCCTTCGGCGAACGGACGAGTGACTGTTCGCCACGGTCGCCGAACGCTCGGGCCCACTGGATCGTTGACGGCACCGTCTACCGAGGGACGGTGTGGGGCGGGTTTCCTGATCTCGGGGGCGTTCGCGTCGGACACAACCCCCGTCGCTGGGGACATGTCTGGCACGCAACAGTGCCCGTGCGGAGCCAATCGACGAGTAGGGAGTCCACGTCGTCTCCTGCAAGTTCGACTCGGTGGACGCCGATCTTACGGTCGACACCGACGAACGAACCACTAACAAGGCGGTCAATCGGCTTGTTCGGGCGATCGAATTCTGAGAGTGATGTCGATTGCGACCGGCGTATCAGAAATCGGAGATCCATCTCACGGCTGTTCTCGCTTTGTATTCCGAAACGGATGGGTAGACGGTCTTTCGGCCTGCTTGTCTGATGGTTACGTGCTGGGGGCCCGTTCCAGCACGACTTTGGCGATGCCGGCCTTGGACGAACAGTTCGGGCAGGCCAGCACCCGGCCGCGTCGGCTCCCGAAAACGCGGACGAATTGATCCGATACGTGCGCGCCGCAATGATCGCATGATGCCATAGAGTGGTCCTTGACGGGGTGCAGTGGTCCCCCAGTGTGGCAGGTGGAACAAGGTCCCCAAACAATGCGTCGTCGTGTCTAATAATTATTATTTTCCATGGATTACCATGGTTCTTTTACCATCGGCTCGAGGGGCCGGTCACTGGGTTGGATCGAGGGTTCGAGTTCGATTACCTGACCCGTGGTTCCGTGGGACAATAGTGATTGACCCCCTCCGCGTGAACCCGGTGGAATCCCACCACGGGATTACAGGCCGAGCGAAGGGGCCTGTTGGTTTCAAGACGACTCTTCGAGGACTGAATCGTGACAATGTGACTGACGTGCGGCGACTGCCGACCGACCGCGCCGATCAGTCGGCGGAGTGATCGATGGTGGCCGGCATCCGTCGGTCGAGGAAATCGTCGAGAATCTCGAACGCGCGGATTTTCTGGTCGATGTCAGTCGAGGCGTGCCCTTCCTCGCCGAGTTCTTCGTACTCGTAATCGCCGTCCTCGCCCGTGTCGAACCCGGCTTCATCCAGTGCATTCCGGAAGATACGGGCCTGCGTGACCGGGACCCGACGGTCGTTGACGCCGTGGATGAGCAGGGTCGGTGCCGAGAGGTTCTCCGCGTACGTCACTGGCGAGCGCTCTTCGTAGAGGTCCGGGTTCTCCTCGGGGTGGCCAAGGTACTTCACCATCAGTTCGGTCTTGAAATGGGGCATCGTGTTCTCGTACATGTCCTCCAGGGCCGTCACGCCGATCCAGGCGATGCCGGCGTCGTAGAGATCGGGGTACTGAACCAATTGCCAGTAGGCGGAATAGCCGCCGTAGGACCCGCCGAAAACCGCCACCCGATCCTCGTCGATCCAGTCGCGGGTGTCGAGGACGTGTTCGGCGCCGATCGCGACGTCACCCTGCTCGGCGCCACCCCAGTCGTCGTAGAGTTCCTCGACGAACTCGCGGCCTCGCCCGGTGGATCCGCGATAGTTGACCTTCAGGACGCTGTAGCCCCGCATCGCGAGGAACTGGGTGTAAAGGTCGAACCGCTTCCGGTCGGCAGCCCGGGGACCGCCGTGTGGATTGACGATCAGCGGTGACGGACGCTCGCCCGAGTCGTACAGCAGACCTTCGATTTCGAGGGGCTCGTAGGGATCGTGATCGAGTGCCTCGGCAGGCGTCTCAGGGACGCCGTCGGACTCGAAGGTGAAGTACTCGGCGTCGGCGAAGTCCTCTGGCTCGAACGGGCCGTAGTCGGCGCCGATCAGGGCCTCGTACTCGTCGGTTTCCAGGTCGTACAGGAGGAGTTCGGGGCGTTCGGTCGGCGTGGTGTGCGTGATCATAACCCGACTTTCGTCAAGGACCGACTTGCTGTTCAGCGAGGAAACGCCCTCGGGGATGTCAAGTTCGCGCCCCTCGCCGGTCCGCACGTCGTACAGCACCGGGACCACGGCGGCATCGCGCGTCCGGAGCGCAAGGAAGCGATCGCCGTCCGGGAGGAACGTCGCCGGGGACTCCTCGTGTTCGAGGTCGCCGAACCAGGTCACGTCGTCCGTGTCGAGGTCGTAAACGCCGGCCCTGGTCACATCGTCGGTGTTGTCCGAAACGAGCAGGCGGTCCCCGTCCGGTCCCCAGTCGACAATGCCCGCTTCAGCGCCACTTTCCCCGATTTCGAGGTTTTGGGGGTTCGAACCGTCGACGTCGGCGACGTAGACGTCCAGATTGTCGAAGTCGTCCGCCTCGTTGGTGACGTAAGCGATCCGGTCACACTCCGGCGACAGTTCGGCGGCGTGAACGGCCCGTTCGTACGCCGTAATTTTGACCGTCTCACCTGACGGGAGGTCGTGGCGATAGAGGTTCATCTGGCCGTCGCGGGTGCCACCAAGCAGGAGTGTCTCGCCGTCATCGCCGACCGATTGGATGGCCGTCTGGCCGTCCATATCCACGATCGTCTCCACCTCGCCGTCGCGGTCGATGGCGTAGACGTCGTTCTGCTCGTTCCCATCCTCATCGCGATGGAAGAACACGCGGTCGCCGTCGGCGCTCCACTCCACGAACCACCGGGCATTGCGCGGCACCTCGCCGTCGCTCCACTGGACGCTTTCCCCGGTCTCCACGTCGAGGACGTGAAGTTCGTTGCGACCGGTGCCGTCGTAGTAATAGGCGACTGCGTCGCCGTCGGGGGACACGGTCGGGTGATGGAAACTCGGGAGCCGCGCGAGTGCTTCGAGAACGTCGGTGTCGGAGTCGACTGTCATCGATGTATGCCATGATCGACCCGCTGCTTCCATCAACCTTTGGAGAAGAGTTCTTCTGTATGCAATTTAATACTTCATCGCGGCCCTTACTCAGCGGTCGCCACGCCGGTTCTGGGGTGTTCGACTGCGTCGTTGACCCGACCAGGCCGCGAATCGATCCAACTACTGAACCTTGATGGTCGCGCACCGGCAAGTCGTCCTATGGCCGACGAACTCGAGCGCATCAGCCTCACGCTGCCCGCCGAAATGGTGGAAGAACTCGACGGACTCGTCGAGGAGTGGGACTATGCAAGCCGATCAAAAGCGATCCGGGACGCACTTCGTGAGTTCTTCACGACACATAGCTGGGAATCAGATGACCCCAGTCGCCACTACGGCACTGTCACGGTGCTTCACGAACACGAACACGGGACGGACCTCCACGGCGAATTGATGACGCTCCAGCACGAGTGGACCGATCTGATCACGTCCGTCCAGCACATCCACCTCTCGGCGGACCAGTGTATGGAAACCCTCGTGGTCGACGGAGCCGGTGCCGATATCAACGAACTGGCCAACCGGTTGCGGTCGATCAAGGGCGTTCAGCAGGTGAAGGTTGTCGTCGGGAACTAGGGGCTGCAGTCGGTGATCCAACGCCGGAAGCCCATCTGCCATGTCGAGGCCTTCTCGCCCCCGGAACGGCCAATCGTGGTAGTTCCTTGCATGGTTTTGCAAGGATCCCACAATCCCTTTTGCTACGGAACGCGTACTCTCATCCACATGGTCACGGAAGACGACGTTCTGGAGGCCCTCAAAACGGTCCAGGACCCAGAGATTCCGATCAATATCGTGGACCTGGGACTGATCTACGACGTCGAGATCGACGACGGCGAGGTGCACGTCGACATGACGTTGACGACGATGGGCTGTCCGATTGCCGATTACTTCCTCCAAGAGGCGACGGAAGCCGCCGAGTCGGTCGACGGTGTCGAGGAGGCTGACGTGGACCTCGTCTGGGACCCGCCATGGTCGCCCGAGAAGGCGACGGAGGACGGCAAAGCGCAACTCCAGTCGCTGGGCATCTCGATCTGAACGCGGGGACCCGGATCGGTAGGTTTTGGCGATCGTCTCTCCGGTCAGAACAGTTCGACCTCGATCCCTTTCTCCTCGAGGTCGGCGGCGAACGCCTCGGCATCCGTCTCGATTGCCTCGAACGTGTCGTAATGCACTGGCAGCACGAGATCCGGCTCGAGGGTTTCGGCGAGGTCCGCCGCCTCGTGGCGATCCATGGTGAAGTGGCCGCCGATCGGCGGGGCGAACACGTCCACGAACAGCGTTCGGTGAACGTCCAGCACGTCAGTATCGCTCGCGTAGAACACCGTGACGTCGTCGAAGGTCAACAGCAAGCCGATCACCTCGCCCCGGGCGTGGAAGGGGTCGCCGCCATCGTCGACGTGATCGCCATCGGCCTCGTTGTACGCGCGGATCGAATGCACGTCGATGCCGTCGATGGTTTTCGCTTCCTCTTCCCCGATGCCGATAACCTCCCGATCGAGGTCGCTCACATCGATCGCGCTGTAGGCGACGATCGTCGCGTCCGGTTTCGCGACGGCCACGATTCCCTCGGGATCGTAGTGATCGAAATCGTCGTGCGTCACCAACACCACGTCAGCATCGTGGGGCTCTGGCTCCAGCACGTCGCTCCATGGATCGACGTAGATGACCTGGCCGTCGTCGGTCTCGATACGGACGGTCGCGTGCCCGGGCCGTTCGAACGTGAGTCCTTCGTAGTGTGCTGACATGCCCGGGGTTACGGAACCCTCCCCTATCAAAGGTCGGCGCTAGAGCGCCGGTCGCGAAGCGAGCGTTTCCCATGTCGGAATACTGTGAGAAAACGAAGGGTGTGTGACGATGGCGCCAATTGCAGGCCGAAACCTTTCGATTCGCCAGTATGAATAGCCCCTCGGATTGGTTTTGGTGGACCTAAAAAAGAGGCAGAAACCGCCCCTTCTGAAACCGGTAAATATAGTGGGTTCCTTGGACCCCTCAGAGAACATCCAATGTACATCGAACAGTATAGCGAATGTCGATCCTGCGGCGAGCCCCTCGAGGATGAAACGTCGTATCGCAAACACGCGTTCTGTTCCGACTGCGAGACCGGAACGTAGGATCCACGGAACGCCCGTTGACCGGCGTCTCTATCGTTTCAAGCGGTAGTTTGGGCGCAGCCGTAGTTTCAACTCAAATCAGGACAAAGGTCGTTCGATGGGACCTTGTGGACGTCATCGTTTCGTGTGCGCGGTAGAGCGAGGACCCACTGGAAACGAGTGAAACTGATCCATTCGGGCAATACGCTTTTCTCCATTCATTCCTGATGCCGGGGCGTGACCAACGACACCCCCGATGAGGGTTCCGATGAACCGGCGACAGTCTCGCGACGACGCGCCCTGCTCGGCCTTGGCGGCACTGCGGTGCTCGCCACGGGCGGCGTGTTTGGCGCCCGGTCGCTGGCGGAGGGCGGGGGCGGTTCCGCCCCTGCTATCTCGTTCACGTCGGCCCAAGGGACGAGCGACCACCTCGGCGTCCCCTACGGAGACACCCCAGTCATGGGCTCGCTCGAAGCGCCCCTCCGGCTGTTTTACTGGGGCGACTATCAGTGTCCGTACTGCAAGCAGTTCGAGGAACGGACCCTCCCGAAACTCGCCGAGAACCACGTGGCATCGGGGGACCTCGCGATCGCCTTTCTGGAGTTGCCGCTCTTCGGGAGCCACTCCAGGACTGCGGCGGAACTCTCGAAGTGCGCCTGGCGGACGAGTCCATTGGACGACCCCAACGCCTGGCAGCGCTGGCACCGACACGTTTTCGACCAACAGGGCGGGAAGCAGGGCGGCTGGGCGTCGAAAGCAAACCTCTTCGAGTACACGGAGGCGGTGGACGGGGTCTCGGCGTCCGCGCTTCGAACGTGTCTGCGCGAGGAGGGCGACGCGGTCACCAATCTGGTCGACCGCGATGTGACCGTCGCCCTCGATGATCTCGGGTTGCGACGGGCTACCCCGGCGTTCGCCATCTCGAAGCCGTCGACCGGGAAGTGGATGGACGTACCCGGTGCCCAGCCGTATGACGTGTTCGAGGAGGCCCTGGGGCGGGTGGCCGACGCGTGAGTGTCCTCGCGTCGGACAGGCTCTATCGAGCCCTCACCTATCCACTTCTTTCGGCGCGCGGTGCGGTCGCGACCCTCAGCGTGGCCGCCGCGGCGTACGCTCTCCTGGTCGCCAGCACCGACCCGACCGCCGCCGCACACGCCCTGTCGGCTGGCGTGGGGACGGTCGACGACTTCCTCGTGACGGTAACCGTGGGTACCTACGAAACCGCCGGCGCGTTTGGCCTGGCGCTCACCGTTGCATACGCGATTCTGGCCGGGATCACCGTGGTCGTCGTGACAGCGAGTGTCGTCCATGGGGTCGGCGGGGCGTCGAACCTGCTGGGGGTCGCCCCAGGCGTCCTCGCCGCTGGCTGTGCCACCTGCGGTGCCGGCGTGCTCCCACTGCTCGGCGTGGCGGGGGCGTACGCCCTCTTCCCGTTCGGCGGCAACCTTGTCCGCGCCGTCGGCATCGGCATCCTTCTGGTCGCCCTGGCCCGGACCGGCGACCCACGACGCTGTGACTGGGATTGAGAAGTGAGTCAGTCGAGCTATCGTAACCGACGCTCAGCGAACAGGCCAAGGACGACGACGGCGTACAGGAACGACCCACCGAGAACCAGCCACTCGCCGAGGTGTGCTGCGGGGCGACTCGCCATGACCGTCCCCGCCGCCTCTAGTGTCAGGCCGACGGTGAGGAGCGCGATCGACCCGGCGGCCGTCCGCACGTTCACTCCCAGCCAGGTCCCGGCAGACGGCGGATGGAACCCGTAAGATGCGCCGACCACGGTAAGCCCGAGTAGGCCGAGGAGGTTCAGTCGGCGGTGGGCCACGACCAGTCCAGCATCGAGGCTCCCCATTGCAAACGAGACGCCGATAGCGGTGCCTACCGTGCCCGCCCCGACCCCAGCGAGACCGGCCGAGAAGCCGATCCGCCGGTTCCCCGCCCGGGCGAACAGGACCCCGTAGACGGTCGCGAAGCCCACCACGGCGATCGCCTCAAGCGTGGCGCCGGCGTGGAACGCGGGTCCAGTGGGGAGTCCCACAGCCACGAAGGCTGGGCCGAGGGCACCGGCAAGGAGAACCACGGGGACGAGGGAGCGCGGTGGATCAGCGTTCAGGAACCGCGGGAACAGCCGGAACCCCACAGCGAAGATAAAGAGCGCCCCGACGCCGGCGGCCAGAAGGTGGGTCGCCCGTGGCGGATACCCGTCGACCACCGGCGGGAGAACGGTCACGCCGGCAAGGGTGGCGTAACTCCCGACGAGCAGGTACGCGAGCCCGACCGGCATGGCCGCGTTGGCCAGGCGATCCACCCACCGCCGGTGGGCGTTCGGCCCGGCAGTCCCGGTCTCGGCGCCGGTCGGGTTGTCGCGAATCGTCAGCCCGATCGTGGACACGAACAGGAGGGCGCCGAGGGCCCAGAGCCCCGCACCAGCGCCGCCCAGCCATTGCGAACCGACGGCAGCACCGTGGGCTGCGAGGCCGAGCGTCCCCCCGACGGCGAGGGGAAAATGGAACGCGGGGGCGAGGGGGACGAAGAGTTGCCGGTCGAAGTAGGCGGGGACGAGGGTGTATGCTTTCCCGAACAGCGTGGTCAGGACGAATCCAAAGAGCCCGAGCGCAATCGTCGACCGGGCCG
>JBKEGM010000103.1:0-7943 GCA_046710005.1 Natrialbaceae archaeon | reverse complement strand
TGATTGCCGGCTGAGGGGATCCGGCCGGGGCCACGGCGGGTGAAGGCTCCGACCTTCGTTGTATCGCCGGCGTCACTTCTGTCGCCGGACGCACCTTCACGTCCGTGACGGCGCTCTTGACCTTGGTTCCAGGGGTCGTGGCGATGCTTTCTGCGGCTTGCTCGGGATCATCTCCTGGTATGACGTCAGGCCGTGGGTCCGAGCCGGTCTCAGGGATAAATTCGCCAGCATTTCCCGAATCGGGTTCGTCAGGGCGAAGGTCCTCGATTCGGGTGACCGCTGGAGCAGGGGCAGTACCCGGCGACACTGAAATCTCCCTCGTTGCTGGACGTGGCCGGTCGACCGAACTGCCTGACAGCCGGTCACTGGGTGCCAGCACTTCCGTCGTCGCTGGTCTCGGGTCCTCGGTAGGGGAGACATCAATGGAGGTGATGGCCGAGATCGGGTTCCTGCCGGGAACAATCGACGGGCTCGATGTTTCACCGCTCTCCCGGGCTTCAGCCCCTGTGTCACTGCTTTCGGAGGGCCCTTCGTCCACTTCCTGGTCGGTGGCTTTAGGATCCGTCACCTCGACCGGGGCGCGTTCTGGACCGTCTTCGAGTACTTCGTCGGAGAACGACGGCGTGGGCTCCGGTTCGGCCTCCACTTGCGACGGGGCCCGTTGCGTTTCGGTTTCGGATGTCGCCTCGCCCCAGTCCATTTCCGACGCTGCCGACTCGATTTCCGCGAACGCTTTGTCGATGTCCACCTGGGCCACCTCGTCCGAACCATCGTCGGTCGATTCCGACGGGGTTCCCTCAGCTGAGGCGGGTTCGAAACCGACGTCTCCCAAATCGATAGCATCTTCGGTCAACCAGTTGGATTCCGTTTCGCTGGCGTCGTCCGCGGTCGATTCCGTTTCCCCTTCCGCTCCGATTGAGCTCTCTCCTTCCGACTCGGCGTCATCCATTGGGGTCGGCTCGCCCGATTCGTCGGAGACCGCATCACCTGTCGCCCCGGCTCCCGTCGAAACGAAGTCTGTCGGATGTCGTTCGGCGAAGAGTGGCCGGTCGCTGAATGAAACCCGTTCCCCGTACGTTTCCCGCAATGCGTCGAATCTTGGTTCGCTCAGGAGGAGGATGCGGTCGCAATTTTCCGCCGGCTCGAGGCGGACGAAGGTCACGTCGACGTCTGCAAGCAGTTCACGTTCGAGGACCCCGATAAGTTCGGGGAGTTCCTTCGGGTCCGGATACGTGTCGGTTGTCGATCTGGTATTTCCATGGCGATCAGTAAGGATCACGTCGATGGGGTCTCCTGCCCCGGCGGCCTCCAGGGCGGGATCTGCGATCGGTTCCATCTCGATCTCGACCTTTTGCTTTTGGAACGCGCTCTGGACGGCCGCTTCGAACTCACGTGGGGTCGCCCCGAAGGGTAATTCCATCCCGATGTTGGAATCGGCCAGTACCCGCTGGAGTCGCGAAAAGAGCGACTCTATCGTTCTGGCCTCGTCGTCGATCCGGTGGGCGACGATCCGTTCGGGTGGGACGTCTGGTGGCTCCTCGGATTCCGCCCAGTGGAGTCGCGCCAGTTCCCCCGTGGAAAAGCCGAATCGTCGGAGTAAAACGAGATAATCCCTGAGATTCTCGTCGCGATCGGACATCACGCTGAATTCGAACCTCCCGTATGTAAAGCTTGTAGTCCCGTCGATGGGTTTCTAGAAGAGACGCCTGATCAGGAGGAGGAAATGTTCGATGACCGAAAGTTCGGAGTCCGTCCCTCCCCCGCGTTTCTGGTCCCCTTCTGCGTTCGAAATATGGATAGCTTCAGGGTCCTCTTCGAGGATGGGCAGCGGGGGTCTGGCAGGCGATCTTTCACGGGGTGCTTCCTCCTGGCTGTTTTCTGTCTCTTCAGGCACCGATTCCTCATCGCTGATCTGCTCGAAATCGATGTCCAGGTTTTCTACCAAGGGGGTCTCCTGGTCCTGTTCTGACTCGGTCTCGCCGGCGTCCTGATCGGTGTCGACCCAAAGGAACCCCATTTCTTTGGTCCGTTCGGAGAGTAAGAGGTCCTCGAGTGCCTCCGTATCCTCGAGGAGGTCCTCGTCGGTGAGAGGTGTGGGTTTGGATTTGTCGGCCGCTGCAATGACGTCTTCGGGCTCCTCGTCGATCAAATCGTTGGACTCCTTTCGGTCCTCGACGTTCGGGGAGTCATCGGCTTGTTTGAGCCGCTCGAACAGATCCCCGGCCGTGAGTTCTTCCCCGTCGTCCTCCTCTTCGTCCCACCCGTTCGACACGCCTTCGCTCATTGCAGGATTCCTTTGAGAAATCCCTTCCGATGGAGTTTAAAGGTTGCCGTTATTTCCAATTTGACAATATCTGCGATGAACTCGACAGTCTAGAATGGTCACCGGAATGGACGTTTTTCGCAGCACCGGTGTTTATCACACAGTCCTTCGTTAGCTTTACCGACATGAATTTCGGTGTCATCGGTACGGCAGCCATCGCCCGTGGCGCAGTTCTTCCGGCGATCGCTCAGACCGATCATCGGGTGCTTGCCCTTGCATCTCGGGACGAAAAACGGGCCGCCTCCGTCGCCGAGGACTTCGGAGTCCCGCGGGCGTATGGGTCTTACGACGAACTGCTACGGGACGAAGACCTCGACGCGGTGTACAACCCGCTGCCAAACAGCCTTCACGAGGAATGGACGAAACGGGCGGCCGACGCAGGCCTCGACGTGCTCTGCGAAAAACCGCTCAGCGTCGACGCGACCCAAGCTCGCGAGATGGGAACCTATTGCGAGGAACGCGGCGTGACGCTCATGGAGGCGTTCATGTACCGGTATCACCCGCGCACCGAACGGGTTGTCGAGATTGTCGACGAGGAACTCGACGGAATCAGGGGGGTGCAGGCGACGTTCCAGTTTCCGCTTCGCGGTCGGCCGGACGACGTCCGTTTGAACCCGGATCTAGCGGGCGGGAGCCTGATGGACGTGGGCTGTTATGCGGTCAACGCGACCCGACTGTTGCTCGGCGAACCCGATGCGGTCTATGCTCGAACCGCGGACACGCGCGATAGTGGCGTCGAGACGCACCTGACCGGATTCCTCGAGTATTCCGATGGTCTCACCGCACAGGTTTCGGCCAGTTTCGATACACAGGACACCCAGCGGTACCGCGTCGAGGCGACGAATGGGTGGCTCGAGGCCGACCCGGCATTCGTCCCTCGTGGTGACGACGGGGTTAGCATCGAATACGTTATTGACGGCCGGCATATAACGGAAAAGTTCGAACCAGTCGACCAGTATCGTCTCGAAGTCGAGCATTTCGCGGACTGCGTTCGAACGGGCCGGACCCCTCGGACAGACGCCGCGGAGGCGGCCCTCAATATGGCTGTCATCGACGGTTTATACGAAAGTGCGAGAACTGAGGCGCCCGTCCCGATCGAGCCCTAGTCGTCCGCGGCGTGAAGCCGTGTGGCACAGTGCCAGCAAAAGGAGAGATCGGGGTCAACGTCTACTCCACACTCGCTGCATGATCCGCCGGTATCGCTGGCCATCATGGATCGTGCCGTCGGATTCCGCTCCGTAACGCCGGCCCAGGGATCTCCGGCTGCCGGCGTCGTCGAATTCCCGTCCCAGTCGTACTGGCCTTTGGGTGGCTCCTCAAGGAGGAAATGAACGGTGAGCGGGACGACTATTGCCGCGACGATGACGGCAACGGAGAGCGCGCCGACAAAACCCGCTGGCATATTCAACCCTAAGAATCGAGGGTACTTCCAAGTGTCGGCTCTCCGCGGGTCCCTGATGGCGGCCGGTTGCTGGGCATCGGGCGGGTCCGTCGCACCGCTGACGCAACCCCTTAGTAACCGGGGGGCGAACTTGTTGGAGCCATGACCGGCATAGAATACGAGGAATTTCTCGACCTCGATTACGATCCGCGAAAATCGGACCTCGTGGCCCGATTCCGCATCGAACCGGCCGCAGACATGAGCGTCGAAGCAGCCGCCAGTCGCGTGGCGTCGGAGAGTTCCAACGGAACCTGGGCGGCGCTCCACGTTGACGAGTCGGAGTTCACCGATCTCCGGGCATTGACCTTCGAGGTGGACGAGCACGGCGAATCGGCCACGGTTGCCATTGCGTACCCGAAAGCGCTGTTCGAGGACGGCAGCATGCCCCAGATTCTCTCTTGTATTGCGGGGAACATCATGGGCATGAAGGCCGTCGATTCGATCCGACTCCTCGATTGTGACTGGCCCGAGGCCATCGTCGAGACCTTCCCGGGCCCGGCCTATGGGTCGTCAGTCGCGAGGGAGAAACTCGATGCGGGCGATCGGCCAATCCTCGCGACGGTCCCAAAACCGAAGGTCGGCCTGTCCACCAACGCTCACGTCGATATCGGTCGGCACGCCTGGCGGGGCGGACTCGACCTACTGAAAGACGACGAAAACCTCACCGACCAGAACTTCAACCGCTTCGAGGAACGGGTCACGCGGGCCTTCGAGGTTCGCGACGAAATCGAGGCCGAGACCGGTGATCGCAAGGACTACCTGGTGAACATCACCGCCGACACCGAGGAAATGATTCGTCGGGCCGAGTACGTCGCGGAACAGGGTGGCGGGTTCGTTATGGTCGATATTATCACTGCCGGGTGGGCCGGCCTGCAGACGGTCCGCGAGCGCACTGGCGATCTGGATCTCGCGATCCACGCCCATCGTGCAATGCACGCCGCTTTCGATCGTTTGGACCACCATGGCGTCTCGATGCGCTGTCTGGCGCAGTTCTCTCGCCTCTGTGGTGTCGACCATATCCACACCGGGACCGCGGATCTCGGAAAACTCGAAAACGAGGACACCGCCGGTATCAACGCGTGGCTCAAGGGCGACCTCTACGGGTTGAACGACGTCCTCCCCGTCGCTTCAGGAGGCCTACATCCCGGCCTTGTTCCGACGCTGATCGACGAACTCGGGACCGACATTGCCGTCCAGGTTGGTGGGGGCGTTCACGGACATCCGGATGGGACCGAGGCAGGCGCGCGAGCCTTCCGGGCGGCAATCGAGGCGGCCGCGGATGGTGTTCCCCTCGAGAATGCGGCCGAGGAGACTCCGGCACTTGCCGTTGCAATCGATAAGTGGGGCCACGAAACTCCACGGTAGATGGCCAGGTGGTTGAGTGCGGTGGCCACCATATTTGGTACCTCCCTTGATGCCCGTCCACTCCATAGTGATCGGACATGACGGACGACCCGTTTTTTGTGACAACTGTGACATGGAACTCACGCACGACGATATCGAGACGGTGCCAGCCGTTCCACAGATCGATCCCGAAACCTACGACATCGGGCAGGAAACTCGTGACGTCTTCCAGTGTGCGGGGTGTGGAACAGTGATCGGAATCGAGTGATCTGCGTCGACGATCAGTACGGGCTCAGCGTTCGCGGAGAACGGCTCCCAATTTCGTGGATGCGATCGAATGTGTTGCGGACCGCTCCATGACACCTTACGAATTTCTCACTCTCAAATGGGACCAATCCCAGCGGTATTTGTCGTTCCAAAATACCGCCCTCGCGGAGTTCGGCCCTCGCTAACACGGGGAGAGAGGCAACCATCACTGCCGGTGCCGCGCGATTTATGATACTCGATCGTTTCGATTCGTAATAGTGGCAACCGGCTCGAGCGGAGGGTCCCTCCGTCTGTTTCGCGACCGCGAGTTCCTTGCCCTCGCGAGCACAGCCTTTGCCCGGGCCCAGGCGTACTCGACCATCCTGATCGCGCTGGCGTTGTATGCCGACATGTTCGACACGACGGGCACGGTGGAGGGACTGTTCGGAACGGCGTTCGCCGCCGTCCAGCTCGTCATCGTTCTCCCGATGGGGCGATGGATCGACCTGAACAACTCGAAGCGTTTTCTGCTGATCGGACTGCTTCTCAATATCGTCGTCTTTGTCGGGTTCGGTCTGGTCCAGACGGTCGAGCACGTCATCCTCATGCGGGTCCTCCAGGGAATCGGCGCGAGCATCCTTTGGCTCACGGGCTCCGCCGTCGTCGGTGAGATCAGCCCGGATGACTCTCGAGGACTATGGCTGGGAACTTACAATCAGGTCGGCGCCTTCTCCAGCCTGGCGGGGGACGTCTTCGGTGGCCTGTTGCTGTACGTGTACGGTTTTGACATCACCTACGCGGTCTTGATCGCCGTCACGACGTTCGCGACCGCGATGGTGTACCTGAACCTCCGGGAAAATCCCGGTGGGCAGGCCGACCCCGACGAAGCGACGGGGGTAGAGACGCTGCGGAACCTCTTCGATCGGACTGCCGTCCGGGCGCTGGTGATCTTCCGGCTCGCGTTCTCGGTGGGGAAGATGGCCGTTATCATCTTTCTCCCGATCTACGCCCGGACCGAATTCGGGATCAACCCCTTCGCAATCGGCGGGATCCTGGCGGGTGGCAAACTCACGAAGTCGCTCCTCCAGGGGAAGGTCGGGGACATCACCGACCGGTACGGAACGTATCAGTACTTCATCTTCTTGGGCGCGCTGATCTACGGGCTTGGGACCGGCCTCATTCCGCTGGCCGAGTACGCCCATCGCGTCTTCCCATCGATGACGCTCGCCGCCGCCGGATCGACGATGACGTTCCCGCCGGCGTTCTTCTCGCTGTTCCTCGCGTACGCCGTCCTCGGGGTTGGCGACAGCTTCAGGCTGCCCGCGAGCATGGCCGTGTTCGTCGAGGAGGGCGAGTACTTCGACGCGGTCGCCGGCAGTATGTCGCTGCGATCGATCGCGTGGAAGATCGGGCAGGTGTCCGGACCCGTCGCCGTCGGGTTCATCTGGGACCAGACCTCGGTATTTGGGGCGTTCTGGACGGCCGCCGGGTTCATCATCATCTCCTCGCTGGTCTTCCTGGTGCTTTATCGGTCCGAGGCCGCCCCGGAGCACGCACCGAGCAAAACGCTCGGTGACTGATCTCCGAGGTCCAGTCTGGGGGTCAAAACGGAATTCAGTAACTGCGTTCCTTCGGTTCGTAGCTTCCGGATTCGCCCTTCAGGATGGCTGGCTTGTACCAGAGTTCCGGATCGCCATCGTTCCAGGATAGCATCGTGTGCTTGAGCCACTCGTCGTCCTTGCGCTCCTGGTGTTCCTGCCGCCAGTGGGCGCCGCGGAACTCATCGCGGGCCAGCGCGCCAAGGGTAATGGTCTCGGCGAGGTCGATCAGGTTGCGCATCTCGATGGTCTGGATCAGGTCCGTATTGTACGTGCTGGACGGGTCCTCGACGTAGACGTCCCCGTATCGCTCCCGCACATCCCGGATTTCCTCGAGCGCCCGCTTGAGGGCGTCCTCGTTACGGAAGACGTTGACGTGCTCCGTCATCGCGTCCTGGAGTTCCTGGCGGATCTCGGCCTGATGGACGCCCTCCTCGCGACCCATGAGGCGCTCGACCCGTTCCCCTTCCACTTTGAGGGCGTCCTGCACGACCGATTTGGGGTCGGCGACCGCGCCTTCGCTGCCGTCCGCGGCGACAGCCTCCCCGTTCTCGCCATCTTCTTCACCGATAGCGCCGAGTTCGACCGGCGAATCGAGTTCGTCTGGCTCCGAGTCGTCGGTCCGGCCGACCGGAATATCGGCCTCGCCCATCGAGTCCCCGGCGGCATGGCGTCCGGCGCGCTTGCCGAACACGAACAGTTCCGGCAGGGCGTTCCCACCCAGGCGATTGGCGCCGTGGACGGACACGCAAGCACACTCCCCGGCCGCATAGAGGCCTTCGACCACGGTTTCGCCGTTTTCGTCGGTCTCGATCCCGCCCATTTCGTAGTGCTGGCCGGGCTTGACGGGCATGGGCTCCTCCAGCGCGTCGACCCCTTCGAAGTCCTCGGCGAGGTGGACGATGTTCTCCAGGCGATCCATGATTCGTTCCTCGCCCAGATGGCGCATGTCGAGAAAGACGTACTCGTCTTCGATTCCACGGCCCTCGTT
>JBKEGM010000102.1:0-8068 GCA_046710005.1 Natrialbaceae archaeon | reverse complement strand
GTTCCGCACCGATTCGTGGCGTCCTGGATTAGTCGCAGATTTCCCAGCGGGTGCCCTCCTCGGCGTCATAGGCCGCCTGGACGAACGATTGGGCCAGGTACGGGCGCTGCTTCGCAAACCCGAGTTCCTCCTCGGCCTCGTTCGTCGCCTCTTCAGCCGTGACGGTCCGTTCGAGCGTGAAGACCTCCAGGTCGCTCCCTCTTTCGCCCGAATCGTACACCAAGACGTCCCGGCCGTCCTCCGTCGCCGCCTCGAATCGCCACACGGACTGTGTGCTCATGGATACTCTCGTGGGGTGCACCCGAATCGACTTTAATCTATGGCCGGCGACGAATTTTTCGATCGATTTCCCGCCGGCCTGCGGTGATAATACTGCCCTGGCTCACGTCCGGTGAAGCCGCCACCGCTGGAAGTACAGATCCAGTCCATCCTCAGTTTCCTCGAACTCGACCGGGATTCGGGCGCCAGCGTCGCCGATGGCGAGGTACGTTAAATCGCCCGGATCGGTCGACTTGGGGGACGCTGTCACCTTTTGTTCGTCCAGCGCCGTCTCGAAGGCGATCTCCAGGGTGGCGCCGTCCGGTTCCACCGTTGCGGTCTGGATTCCCCGGAAGGATTCGTATTCGCCAGCGACGCGTTCGGCCTTCTTGCGGAGGCCGTAGTATCGGGTAGCGCTTGCTGGCTCTTCATTCCCCAAAAGTCCCAATATGGCGGGGCCGACGTGCTGGGGGTGTGCGGTCGGCGAATCGTTACAGGCCAGCGCCACACCCAGTGTTTCGTCGGCCAGGTAGCCGACATATGCTGTGGAGACGCCCAGGCTCCCACCGTGCTCGACAAGTTCGTCCCCCAGGAAGGGCCGGCGCATCCATCCATAGCCGTAGGTCTGTTCGGTCCCATCGAGGTAGGTCTGTCGCGTGGCGTGGGCGGTTCGCGCTTCGTCGAGCAGGTCGGGATCGAGGACGCCCCCGTCCGGATCGAACTGAAACCGCAAGTACGTTGCGAGGTCCAACACGGTACTCACCAGGCCCCCTGCCGCGCCGACGCCCTTGACGGGGAAGCCGGCCTCCACGCGATCGCCTTCCTCCCCGCGGTACGGGGTCATCGCGTTTTCGAGGGCGTCGAAGTCTTCGGGTGCCAGTACCGACCGACCCATGCCAAGCGGGTCGAGGATCTCCTCGTCGACGTAGGTGGGGAAGTCGCGGCCGTCGAGTTCAGCGACGAGTTTGCCCAGCACGGTATACCCGGTGTTATAGTAGAAAAAGCGGTCGTCCGGGGACCGTTCCGTGGTCGAGTCGGTCACGTATCGCTCGACGTCGGCCTCGGAACTCAGGGGTACCTCGATCGGATCCGCGCCCATCAGTCGGCCGATGAGCGCCACGCTGGCGCCGTCGCTGGGCATCCGGGAGGAGTGTGAGAGCAGTTCGTGCACGGTCGGCGGTTCGTCGAGTCCATCGTAAAAAGGGACGTACTCGGTGACCGGATCCTCGAGGTCGACGCGACCTGCTTCGGCCTGCTGGAGGACGGCAGTCGCGGTGAAGGACTTCGTGATCGAGGCAACGCCGTACTGCGTTTCCGCGGTGGCAGGGGCGTTCGACGCCAGATTGCGGGCGCCGAAGCCGTCAGCATAAATTACGTCTTTGCCGTCGACGATTGCGACGCTCGCCCCGGGGATGCGGTGCTCGCTTAACCAGTCCGTCAGGAACGATTCCACCTCGCGGCGGACGTCATCGCCAAGGTCGTGGTGCTGGTCCATACTGAGGGGCATTTCGTCGAAGGGGTAAACGTTTGGGAGCCGAGAGAATTGGGGCGGCGGGCCCTCCAGGGAGAGCGTGAAGACAGATTTGGTGACGAGTATGGGGCTGGCACGCTCACGAACCCGGGCCGTTCGGACTGTGGTTTAATACTCATCCACATTGTATATCTTCCTAATTATCACCAATGACGGGCGACCCCCACAAGGGACCGATCGGGCTTCAGAGCGATCGCCAGCACGTTGCTGGACTCCTCGGGGTAATCATTGAACCAGAAATCGGCGAAACTCTGGGGGTGCCAGACTGATGCCGGACGCACCCACCGCCGTCCAGTACGGCGTCGGACCGATCGGGAGCCGTGTCGTTCAGACGGCGGTCGATCGGGGCTACGAGTTCGTCGGCGCCGTGGACGTCGACCAGGACAAGGTCGGCAAAGATCTCGGAACCGTCACGGGAATCGATGAGCTCGGTGTCGATATCACCGACAATCCCGAGGCGGCGCTGTCGGCCGGGCCGGACGTCGTCTTCAATTCGACGGTGTCGGACCTGGGGACGGTCCGGCCACAAGTCGAGGCGGCCATGGCAGCGGGTGCGGACGTCGTCTCGACCTGTAAGGAGATGGCGTATCCCTGGCGGGCCAACCCCGAGGAGGCTGCGGCTCTCGACGAAACGGCTCGGGAGCAGGGCCAAACCTGCCTGGGAACTGGGATCAACCCCGGGTTTGCGATGGACGTGCTCCCGGCGGTGCTCACTGGCGCGAATCGCCGCGTCGACAGCGTCTCCGTCGAACGGGTCCAGGACGCCGCGGACAGACGGGGTCCCTTGCAAGCGATGATCGGGGCGGGCCTCGAGGTTGACGCGTTCGAGGCCAAAATCGCCCTCGAGGCGGGCCACGTCGGCCTCCCCGAGTCGGTGGCCATGCTGGGCGACGCGCTGGGCTGGGGCCTCGGTTCGATCGGGGAAACAATCGAACCCGTCGTCGCCGACGAGCGCGTGGAGAGCGATCACGTTACCGTCGAGGCTGGCCAGGTCGCCGGCATTCACCAGGTGGCCACGGGCACCGTCGACGGAGAGACCCGGATCGAGGTCGATCTCAGCATCTACCTCGGAGCCCCCGATCCCCACGACGAGATCCGTATCGAAGGGATGCCGGACGTCCACTCCATCGTCGAGGGTGGGTTCCCGGGTGACGTGGCCACGGCGGCGGTTGCTGTCAACGTGATGCCGTCTGTCCGGGATGCCGATCCGGGGCTCATCACGATGCTCGACGTGCCATTGCCAACCTTTCAGGAGCGATAAGTCGAAGCGGTTTTCGATACCGTCGACGTCGAGGTGGTCGAAGTGACGAACGCTCATTGCTTGGTTCGTCGTAGAAAGCCTAGGCCGGGATTTGAACCCGGGCTCTCGTCCTTACCAAGGACGCGCTTTACCTCTAAGCTACCCAGGCGCGCTGTACTCGAAAATTGGACGGGAACCGTCTTTAGGCGTTTCGATTCAGGTCAGGGATCGGTGATCCAGGAGCGCGGTTCTTCGTGGGATACATTGGCGGGGCCGGTTACCTGCGCGCGCAACACCGTGACGTCGGGCAGGCACTCCTCGGCTGGCTCGAGTGGCGGTTCGATCGCGTCGGCGAGCATGGCGGCGACGCTCACGAGCGCCGACGGATCGCTCCCAACGGCGGCCGCCCCGGCGATGGCCGCCAACTCGAACACGTCCTGTTCCAGCGTGGCGTCGAGGGAGGACGCCCCATCCTGATCGCCCGGTGAGAGTTCCTGCCGATCGGTCTGGGCCCGGCCGAACCGGCGGACGGTCTCTACGGCCTTTTCGGCGGCCTCGGTTCGAGCCAGCAGGTAGAATCCCCTGGAGACCAGGATGTCGGCGGCCACGACCTCGACGTTGGCTTGGGTGGGCCCCTCGGCCCGGGCCCAGGGCTCCTCGTGGGCGAGGCCACGGGTCAGTCGAAGGCCCTCGTAGATGAGCTGGACACCCGCGGCTCGTTCGGAAAGCGAATCACGCCCGACGGTTTCGTCGAGTGCGTTGGCACAGACCAGGGTTAATGCCCCGGGTGCCATCGAGCCGTCCGCGAGGATGTCGTCGATCGTTTCCCGCAGATCCTCTGGATCGACGTCCGAGATGGCCTCGCGTGCGGCACGCCGACTTCTGGCGGCCTCTTCCATCGAACACACCTAGCGATGGGAAGGGCAAAGACCTTTGGAAACGAGGGCAAGCCCCGCGTATGATCAGGACCGAGCAGGCCGATGACGTCGCCGTCGTCACGCTCCATCGACCGGAGCGTCGCAACGCGTTCACCCCAGAGATGCTCGACGAACTCGAGATTGCCGTCTCCGCAGTCGACGCGCCAGTGCTGTACCTGAGGGGCGGAGGCCCGGCGTTCTCTGCCGGCGCCGATTTCGACACGGTGCAGGGACTGGACCCGGAATCGGCACGGGAGTTCGCCCGCAAAGGACAAGGCGTCGCGAACGCACTCGAAGCAGCCGACGCGGTCGTCGTCGCCGGGATCGATGGGCACGCCCGGGGCGGTGGGATGGAGTTGGCCCTGGCTTGCGACGTCCGCGTGGCGACGCCCCGCGCTACCTTTGCCGAGTCGGGTGTGAAGCTCGGCCTGTTTGGCGCCTGGGGCGGAACCGCCAGACTTCCCGAACTGGTCGGTGCTGCCGACGCGATGGACCTGGCGCTTTCAGGGCGGACCCTCGACGCCGAGGAGGCCCGTCGCATCGGCCTCGTGTCTCGGATCGTCGACGATCCCCGAGTCGTCGTCGACGAAATCGCCACCCATCCGCCGGATACCCTCCGGCTCGTGAAGGAACGGCTTCGGGACGACGCCAACCGTGCGACCCAGGAACGTCGTGAGGCAGAGGCGTTCGCGACGCTGATCGAGAGCCACGGGAAGACGGTTCGAGAACGCTTCGAAAAGGGGCGATAGCGGCGGAAACCGTCCACGAAGGCGGACATCCCTCGTGAATCAGCCATCACTTTCGGTCTCGACTCCACCCACCAGCCACTGGGCTATCTCAAGAGCCGGCATCGGTTGCCGTTCGAGCCGGCCCGGTCCTCGATAGTTTTTGTAACGACACCAGAAATAAATAATAATGCTGACGATTCGATTCTCATTCCGAGTCGCCTGGGGTCGACTGTCCGCAGAGCGTGTCTTATGGATGGTCGACGTCGAATCCCCGACCTGGCCCGTTGCGATCGTGGACATACGTTCCTTCGGGCGACGATAGCCCAGGCAGGGAGACGTGTTTCGAGCGTCGATACGAGACGACACCACGACAGTACGACATCACGATACATGCCGAACGACACGACAACGGACGGCCAACACGACCACGAATCGGACGAAAAGAACACCCAGACACCGGATCCTGGGGTCGTCGACGCGCTCGCCGATGCCGTGACGCCCTTGACGACGACCGACCCTGACGACCCCCCGACGACCTCGACGACTTCGGCGACGCCGTGGAAGACGCCACAATCGTCGGTCTGGGAGAGGCCACCCACGGGACTCGGGAGTTCTTCGAACTGAAGGCCCGAATGATCCGGTACTGCATCGAGGAACTCGGAACCCGGACGATCGCTCTGGAAGCGAACGCCGGAGAGACGCTCGCCATCCACGACTACGTCGTCCACGGTAAGGGGAATCCCCGCGAGGCGCTTGAGGCGGTCTACTTCTGGACCTGGAACGTCGAGACAGTCCTCGATCTGCTCGAGTGGCTCCGATCGTTCAATGCAGGTCGACCGCTCGAGGACCGGGTCAGGTTTCACGGGTTCGACGCGCAGTACACCCAGGGCTCCGTCGATGGCCTGCTGGCGTATTTCGACCGCGTCGATCCCGAGTTCTGCGAGACCATCCGCGAAGAGCTGGCGATCGTTGCCGACGATGGAACTCCGCCGCACAACGACGACGCCATTGAAGACCGAATCGCGGCCAATGACCGCGTGCTTCCACGCGTCCGGGACCGCCTCGACGACCGTCGGGAGGCCTACGTCGACCGTGCTGGCGAGCGCGAGTGGGCACTGGCAAACCGGCACTGCGCGACGATCGACCGCGCCCTGAACTACCGGACAACGATGACCGACGCGGACGGTGAAGATTTCGTCGGTGACGATAGTGCCGTTATCGACGACATGCTGCGAACCCGCGAACGGGCGATGGCCGACGGGGTGGATTGGATACTCGACCGGACCGAGGAGGAACCGCTCGTCTGCTGGGCCCACGACGACCACGTCGCAACGGCCGAGAAATACGACAGCGATGCTGGCGTCCCGGCGATGGGTGGATTCCTCGAACAGCGTCACGGCGAGGACTACCTCGCGCTGGGATTCACCTTCGACCGAGGGTCTTTCCAGGCAATCGGCGACGTGCCGGGCGAAGTCCAAGACGAGGACGGGGCGGAGACGGCCTATGAGTTGCGCGAGTGCTCGCTCGACGACCCGCTACCGGGAACGATCGACGCCACCTTCGACGCGATCGACGAGGAGATCGGTCTCCTCGATTGTCGGGCGGCCCGTGAGAACGACTGTCTCGCTGAATGGCTGACTACCGAACGTCCACATCACTCGGTCGGTGCGCTGTTCGACGCCGAATCACCAGAAGAACACGTGAAGCCATACGCTCCGGGCGAGGCGTTCGATTTGCTCGTTCACGTCGCCGAAACGACTGCCAGTCGACCGGTAGACGATCGGTAGCCACCCCGTCCGCCCCAGTCAGTCGATCGGTTCGGGCGACGGCGGGACCCTGCGTTTGTGCTTGCTCCGTTCGTACAGTTCACGGACGCGATCGATCGTCTCCTGGTCCACGTCGAGTTCACGGGCGGTCGCGTCGGCCGAGAGCGGGCCCTCGATGTGCAGCGCGAGGACGGGATCGAGGATGTCGTAGCTGACGCCCATCTCGTCCTCGTCGGTCTGATCCTCCCACAGCTCGGCGGTGGCGGTCTTCTCCACGATGTCGGTCGGGACGCCGACCCTGGCGGCGAACTGGCGAACCTGGGCTTTGTAGAGGTTACCGATCGGATGACAGTCGACCGCACCGTCGCCGTACTTGGTGACGTAGCCGGTCAACGCCTCGCTTTTGTTGCCCGTCCCGAGCACCAGCCGGTTTTCGTGGTTCGCGACGAGGTAGTTCAGGACGGCCCGGACCCGTGCTCGAGCGTTGCCGACCGCGAGCTGGTCACCCGTGGCCTCGGGATAGACCGAGAGGAACTCCTCGATCACTGGCTCGATCTCGATGACGTCGTATGAAATTCCGAGGCCCTGAGCAATCGCCTCGGCATCGCTCATGTGCTCCTGGCTCGAGACGGTCGCCGGCATGACTAGCCCGTGGAGGCTGTCCTGCCCGACTGCTTCGACCGCGAGGTGGGCGACCAGCGAACTGTCGACCCCTCCTGAGAGGCCGAGCACCGCACCGTCGGTGCCCGACACCGCAACCTGGTCCTCTATGAACGAGATGATGTGCTCGCGACGGTCCTCCAGTTCGGATTCGGAGAATCGGAGATCTATCATTGATAGGGGATAGGGCGTGTGGCGTCAAATAGCCACGCCAAACCCAGTTTGGTTGGTCGGATGGGTCGTTCGACGGTGGCTCCCTGTCAGCATCTCCGTAGGGGCCCGAATCGGGGGCCGATAACGCTACGTTGAAGTGGGCCGGTCGAGAACGTTCGGAGCGCGAAGACGTGCGCCGGTGGTGAGTCGAATTGTGTTCGCCAATCCTCGGCGCACGTGCGAACGAAGTGAGCGACGTGCGCCGGTGGTCTAGTGGTAGGACATGAGCTTCCCAAGCTCATAGCCCGGGTTCAATTCCCGGTCGGCGCATGACTATCCCTCTCCCGTCTTGCAGTTTTCCCGTTTCTCACAGGAGAAATGAAAATGGCGATATTAGCTCATACGCCGGGTTGGGTTTCCCCACCCCTACGCAGTACTGCGATTCCGAGTAGTATCGGACTCATTATACAACGAGAGGCTGACAATCCCGTCTGTGTTCGGCGGTTGGGGTGGTTCCAATGACCAAGAAGGTCGAAGGAATCGTTCTCGTTCCCGAGCCGTCGCGCGAGTACCTGAACGACCATCAGCTTGTGGACTACCGTGACCACCGCCGGAAGTTCGTCAAGTGGGCACTGAACATGGGGAAAGACCCGAAGCACGCCGACGGATATGCCCACTCGACTGTGCGACAGCGGGCGTACCGTCTCGACAAGTTCTACCGGTGGGTGTGGACCGAGAGGGACGGCTACACGCTCGACATTCGCACCGACCATGCGGACGACTACATGAACCACCTCGTCTACCAAGAGAATACC
>JBKEGM010000101.1:0-8115 GCA_046710005.1 Natrialbaceae archaeon | reverse complement strand
CATCCTCCCCGAGGGACAGGTCTGTCGCCGCGACGTCGGCCAGGGCGATCAGATATTCGATTTCAATCTTTGACCGCGCGCGCATCAGTGCGGACTCGCTAACGTACTTGCGCAACGGCGCTGTCCGATCGGCATACCGACCGTCCAGCGGCGAAACGGCGGAGAGCGGTTCTGGCATGGTCTGGGGTCCGCGGGCGCGCTCGAAAAGGGTGTCGGACGCTCGTCGGTGATGGGAAATTTTCCCGGCGTCGGACCGTTACAGTGGGACAGTCAATGCTGTTTCGTGTATATTTTCAACCCGTATTAGTAAAAATATTCGTGAAACTATGCACTATCTTGAATATACCCCGACCAATGACCACAACGGTTTTGACCCACGCACCGATGCAAACGACCATGACACGAATCGGGGGGCTGGCCGGAAACCGCGGTCGGAATTTGCTCCACGTCGCCGATTCGGCGCCGGGCGGTGCCGAACTGGCAGTGGTACTCACGGACAACGCCGAGGCCTCCGTTCTTGAAGGGGCCGAGGAGCGAGGGATCGCCACCGAGGTCGTCGAACGGGGCGACGACGAACCCCGTGGCGAGCATGAGCGACGGATACTCGATCGGTTGGAGACATACGACGTCGATCTGGTCGCCCTCGACGGGTACATGCGCGTCCTGACGGAAACGTTCCTCGAGACGGCGCCGACCACACTGAATATCCATCCGTCGCTACTCCCGGCCTTTTCAGGACGAAATGCCCACGAGCAGGTACTTGAAGCCGGCGTTCGGACGACCGGGTGCACGGTCCACGTGGTTACCGGTGCGACAGACGAGGCGGGCGACATCGATCTCGATCGAGTCGACGAAGGACCGATCGTCACCCAAGAGGCGGTGCCAGTCTACGATGACGATGACGCAAAGACGCTGAAGAATCGGGTGCTTCATCGCGGAGAATTCACGGCATATCCACGCGCAATCCGGTGGTTCGCCGAGGATCGCGTCGCGGTCGACAAGGAATCGGGGACCGTTGCGATCGCTGGGGACGAAGCTGGCATCTTGCCCGCCCGCCGAACCTGGGGCGAGGATCGCGCGGCAGACCTTCGCTACGGGGAGAACCCCCATCAGGACGCCGCCCTCTATCGGGACGTTTCGGTCGAGGAACCCGCGGTCGTCGGCGCACCGCAGCTGAACGAGGGCGCGAAGGCGATGTCCTATAACAACTACAACGACGCCGATGCGGCCCTGGGCCTCGTCAGGGAATTCGATCGCCCGGCTGCGGCGGTCATCAAGCACACCAACCCTGCCGGGTGTGCCACCGCGAAGGGCCTCGCCGAAGCCTACAAGCGCGCGCTTTCGACCGACGCGAAAAGCGCGTTCGGCGGGGTCGTGGCCCTCAATCGCGAGTGCGATGAGCCGACGGCGGGCCGGATCATCGAGTCCTACAAGGAGGTCGTCGTCGCCCCTGGCTATACGGAAGATGCGCTCAGGACGCTAAACGAGAAGGAGAACCTCCGGGTGCTCGACGTCGGGACTCTCGGGGACCCGACGGAAAACCTTACCGAGAAGAAACTCGTGGGTGGGCGACTCGTCCAGGAGCGCGACCTGGCCGCCCCCACCCGCGAAGATCTCGAGGTCGTCACGGAGAGAGAACCGTCCGACGCTCAGGTAGAGTCGCTCTTGTTCGCCTGGCGGACGATCAAACACGTCAAATCCAACGCGATCCTGTTCGCCGACGGGACGGAAACGGTCGGCGTCGGCGCGGGCCAAGTATCCCGGGTCGACGCCGTCGAAATCGCGACGATGAAGGCCCAGGGCGACGCCGAGGGCAAGAGCGCCGACGGCGCAGTGATGGCCTCCGACGCGTTCTTCCCGTTCCCGGACGGGATCGAGAAAGCCGCTGAGGCGGGGATCGAAGCCGTCATCCAGCCCGGAGGATCCGTCAATGACGACGACGTGATCGCTGCGGCCGACGATCACGACATGGCCATGGTCTTTACGGGCCAGCGCGCCTTCCGTCACGACTGAGTAGAAGCGACAATCGCGAACAACGGGGACTCGAAGAACCGCTACTCGAACTGGATCGTCTTGCTCACCGAGTCTGCTCCCCAATCCAGTGTTACCTCGAATTCGTCTTCCTCGGTAGTGGCCGGGGCCTTCCCCTTGACCGTGAACGTTTTGGCGTCGTCCCCCGGGACCGTTTCGCGGACACGAATCGGCCCTTTCATCGTTCCGAACACCTGCGCGAGGAAGGTCATCGGATCGCCACCGTTCTCGACAGTGATTTCCAGTTCGAAGGGGGACCCCCGAGCGGTCGTTTCCGGCACCGAAACGCCCGCCACCGAATAGTCAACTGCCTGCGTGATCGACTCGATGTCGCCAGCCTTGAACTCCCAGGCGACGGAGACGTCGTCCGTCTCGAGGTTCACACGACCGGTATACGGAACGAGATCGGCTGGGACCCGATAGGCGGCGGTGAACGTATTGAATCCGCTGGTGTACGTGAACACTGGGTCACCGTACTCCTGTTCCTCAATCACCAGGGAGACGTTTTCGGAGACGAACGATTCGTACTCAGTGATCCCGCGACCGTTGAAGGTGACCCGGACATAGTACGCTCCGTCCTCGGCCTGGACGGTCGCCCCACGATCGGCCTTCGTAAGGACGGAAATCGAGGAATCCATCTCGTCGACGGAAATGGCCTTGCCATCGGAAAGGTCCACCTGGTCGCCGACCCTGAGGGGGCCGTCATCAGGAGTTGTCGTATCCGCAGTCGTCGTTTTGGGCGTCGTTTCACTCGTGGTATCGGTGGTCGGGGTAGCGGTCGTTTCCGGACTGCCCGAACCGCCATCGTTTCCGCCACCCAGACAGCCTGCCACCGAGAGCGGAACTGTCGTTGACAAAATAGTTAGGAATTTCCGTCGTTCCATATATCACCATTCTTCCCTGTGGGTGTTAGTGGTACCGTTCGGACAAACAAATGTTTGATGTAATGCGTTCCCGAGGGACGCAAGGTCACGGCCCAGGGTACCATTTGACCTATTTGTCAGTCGCGATCATTTTCACGTCCAACGGTCGCACGAGAACCACCACACGTTGAGGCAGGCGAGGTGAAGAAAACGAGCAACAGGCGTCACTATCGAAACGATACAATTAAATGCCAATAATAAATTTGTATAAAGATATAGAATTAGTATAAAATTTTTACATTCATATACTGGACTGTTGGGTCGAATGTCGTCATTCGCTATTGTTTCTTGAAAGTCCGTCTGATCCCTGTTTCTTGGACCGATTCGGAACGTTTTCGGGATGCAACGTCGAGGGGTTTCACATGGGATTCCGTTGGAACCTGTTACTGGGAGGGTTCGTTGCCGTGATTGTGCTCGGCAGTCTGCTCGCTGCGTTCTCCCTTTTACAGTCACAGACCGGACGGATGGCTCTCGTGATCTTTCTTGGAATCATCCTCACAATCGGGGTCGTCGCCGGCGGGTTCGTCTGGTGGGTTCGTCATGAAATGGGTTCGACTGTGTCCTCAGAAGAGATTCAAGAACGAGTGGACCGTCGTATGAACGAGGACGATCAGTGAGGCCCGATTTCGGGTCGCTCGTTTGACGACGCTGCAGTCGAAACGGTCTCAGATCACCAGTTGGACGTCCGACTCTTCCATCTCGAACAGGGCCTTGGCCGCACCGACCCCGGTAGTGACCCCGTCGATGAACTCCGCTTCCTCGTACCCCATGAGGTCGGCAGTCATCTGGCACGCCAGAAACTCGACGCCGTTGTCGAGGGCCCTGTCCATGAGTTCCTCAACACTCTCTGTCCCGAGGTCGTCGATCTGACGGTTCATCATCCAGGTCGTCGCCCGGTCCATTCCCGGCATCACTGCGAGAAGGTTCGGCACCGGCATGTGCGGGTTGCCGGCGGAACTCATCTGGAGGTTCTTCGATTTCTCCTCATGGAGCATGTCAAGCGCCCAGAAGGTGGCGAAGACGGTCACGTCCCAGTCGAACGCTGCGGCCATCCCAGAGAGGATGAGCGTGGGATAAGCCATATCGAGGGTCCCATGGACTGCAACGATGGTCATCTTCGTCGGTTCCGAATCGTCCTCGGCCAGTGCGTCCATCTGGGCTTCGAGGTCCTCGATTCGTTCCTGCAATTCGTCTTTGCTTGGCAGTTCCTCAGTCGTGGATTCGGCGTCAGTACTCATGGATATACCTTCGGAGTGGAAGCGCAAGAGCGGCCCGATGGCTGGTGCAGACTTCCATTGTTTTGGGAAACGTATCCAAGACTACGACCAACGTATTGAAAAGGGGCGGCACTGTTCCCCGAGATTGAAAACGGAAGCACTGACGGTATCAGAGCGGAAGCGCAGGTAAAATCGGGAACCTATTAAACGCACTTAGGTCGATGAAAATCCATAAAGTTGACCGTCGAGAACGTCGCCAAAACCGTCCAGCCCTGTCTACGCGTAGAAGTCCCTGAGAATTTCGAGATCCCGATGGGTTTTCATGAACTCCGAAGTCGGCCGGATGGCTTCACACTTCGGGCAGTGAAACTCGACGTCCGGCGCCGGCAGATCGTTTGGGCTATCTTCCCAGACGTCCCCGCACTCCGGACACTGAACGCTGATCCACGCTTCTGGCATATTCATCCGTTCGACGCCCAAACGAGAAAATCCTTCGCTCGGCAATCGATCAATCGTCCGCCGAACTCGACGCTTCTTCGTTCGCACCGACGTCGTCCTCGATGCTGGGGGGATACGTCCCACGTTCGAGTTTCAAATCGGACTGCGGTCGTGCCATGCAGGTCAAGGCGTAATCTTCCCGCTCCTGATCGGTCAGTGCGTGCGCGGCAGGTTGTGTCACCTCTCCCTCCACGATCTTGGCCACGCAGGCCAGACACATCCCGACCCGACAGGAGTACTCCTGAGAGATCCCTTCCTCGATAGCACGGGTGAGAATCGGCTCGGTGTCCCCGACGGAAATCGTCTCGCCGATCCCAACGAACTCGACGGTGTAGGTTGCCATAGAGAACGGTATGACGGACGGCCTATAAAATTATAGTTGAATTCGTTCCTGCCGCGACGTGGATGTGAACCGCTTCTAATACGATTCGTCCGACCGTTCGAATTATAGGATATTTGAACAGAAGCGTCGGCAGTATTTCCCGTTCAGACCCCATGGTTCCACACCGAACCGAAATTCTACTTCCAAAACATTTAAATATTCATACACTATATTCTCACCCAATAGTATAATGGAAATTATTCACCAACAGGGTAATTCTGCCGTTGCGAGTGCATACCTGGCCCGGTTCGAAGATGGTGAAGGGATGGTGGAATTCGTCGATTCGCTTGGCGGTGCACACTCCCGGCGCGAGAAATGGGTCCTGATCGTTTCTAGCCTGTACGGATGCCCGGTAGAGTGTAAGTTTTGCGACGCGGGGGTGTTCTACGATGGGCCCATCTCAACGGAGAACCTCATGGCCCAGGTCAACTACTTGATCGACAACCAACCCCAGGTCTCGCCCGCGGATTCGGATAAGTTCAAGGTCCAATTCGCCAGGATCGGCGAGCCTGCGTTTAACGACGCCGTCCTCGACGCGATACTCGCTATTCGAGACGAGTACGAGGCCCCCAATTACATGCCATGTATCTCCACGGTTGCCCCCACAGGGAGAGACGACTGGTTCGAGCGACTCAAACGGATCAACCACAACGTGTTCCAGGGTAATTTCCAGCTCCAGTTTTCCGTCCATTCGACGGATGAGGACTACCGCGAGTTCCTGATTCCGGCGGACGTCTGGGAACTCGAAGAAATCGCCGAATACGCAAACAGGTTCTACGACGGCGGCCGGAAAGTCACGCTTAATTTTGCCCTCTCAGAGGACACCCCATTCGATCCAGACAAACTGGCGTCGATATTCGATCCGGATACGAGTGCGATCAAGATTACACCCCTGAATCCGACAGCCCAGGCGGAAAACCACGACATCGTGAACGTGTTCGACCAAAGCGAGGGCGAGCAACTACCCGTCATCGACGACATGGAAGATCACGGGTTCGACGTGTACCTGAGTATCGGCGACCTGCGGGAAAACGAGATTCTGAGTAATTGTGGGCAGGTACTCTTGGCCCAGACGGAGGTCGGCGATTCATTGTCAGTCAGTGAGCCGGAAGAGCCCTCGATATGAGCGAGACATATGCGGACGACCCAGCGGGGCTGGCGAACAAAGCCAGCGACTGGATCGAATCACTCCCGTATAACCGGGCCTGGAATCGCCCGATCGATCCCGGTGAGACTGCTCTCTTGGTCGTTGACATGCAGCGATACTTCCTCGATCCCACTGCACCCGCGTTCGTCCCCACCGGGCGAACGATCATCGAGCCGATCAACGATCTGATTGGGGTGGTCGAGGAACACGGAGGCACAGTGCTCTATACCCGCCACCTCGGCAACGAACAGGGAGTAATGGAGGAGTGGTGGGGAGGAGCCATCACCGACGACACGTGGACCGAACTCGTCCCCGAATTGGACGTGCAGGGGCCCGTCGTCACGAAATCCACGTATTCAGCATTCTACGAAACAGGGCTCGAGGACGAACTGACGGGTATTAGCAATCTGATCATCACCGGCGTCATGACCGACGTCTGTGTTGCCACGGCGGCGAGAAACGCGTTCGTGCGCGGCTTTCGACCGTTCGTGGTGGCGGATGGGACGGCGACGACGACCGAAGCTGCACACGTGGCGACGTTACGGGCCCTTTCCCACGGCGTCGCGGAGGTAACCGAATGCAAGCGAATCAAGCGGACGTTGCGATAATCGGGGGTGGGCCCGCCGGTATAGCAACCGCCCAGCAATGCGTCCGTGAAGGCATCGAGGAAGTGGTCGTGTTCGAAGCGGAGGCAGTCGGGGGATTGATTCGGTACGCGAACGAGGTCGAAAACTGGCCCGGATTCGCCGGGGATGCCGGCCCTGCGGTCGTTGATTCGCTCCGAGACGTCCTCGATCAGTACGACATTCCCGTCAGGAAGGAAACAATTACGCGAGTCGAGGAGTCGCATGAATGCTTTACGCTCCACGTTGAGGGTGAAAACGAGACTCTAAAAAACCGCTTGGAGACCGAAACTGTGGTCATCGCGACGGGCACGCGCCCGAAATCACTCGGCTATCCGGACGAAATCCACGAACCGTCCTGGCGAGACTATGACGGAGAGCGAGTCCTCATCATCGGGGGCGGGGACGTCGCCTACGACTACGCCCTTCGGATCGATTCATTGGGCGGGGCGGTGACCCTCCTCCGGCGAAGTCAACCGAAAGCCCTCGAAAGTCTCGTCGACCGTGCCAGGAACAGGGGGATCGACGAACTGGTCGGCGAAGTGGAACACTGTCGACGAAATGACGGCGGGTACGTCCTCATCGGGCCGGAGTGGACGGTATCCGGAGAAACCCTGGTCACAGCTATCGGACGGGAACCAGTCAAACCCGAACTTGGGTTTGATCCGGGGGACGTGACGTTTCCAGCTGGTGAAACAGATCGGGAGGGCTGTTATATTGTCGGGTCGGTCGCGCTGGGAAAATATCGGCAGACGTCACTCGCGTGGGGGATGGGTATTGCAGCGGGAATGACCATCGCGACGGACCACAGTCCGTAAACTACCCCTCCCTACTCCCTCGGCGCAGACGCGCCTCGGTCCTTGAGGGAGGGGCTTTGATGTGGACTCCCGGCAATCAACTATCAACCGAATGATAGCCGTTGCCGTTCACCGTCCCACCATTTATACGCACGTCTACTGGTGTCGAAGGAAATCGGAGATTTCCTGACCATTGGAAAACTTCGTTTTCCAAGACGTCTACGCTCCCCGACGTGGGCGAGGAACGCAGGCTATGCGTCCGCTTTCGCATATACCGCAACCCGATATTCTTCGCGCCGTTATAATCCGCATTGACCTCGTAGCCGCATTTCTGGCACTTAAACTGCTCACCCTCACGATTATCCTCGTGTGTGAAGCCACAATCAGTGCGTGAACACCGCTGGCTCGTATGGTTTGGCTCGACCTGTTCAACCGCCACACCGCGTTCTGGAGCTTTGTACTCAACGTACTCGACAAGACGGCGAAATGCCCATATG
>JBKEGM010000100.1:0-8200 GCA_046710005.1 Natrialbaceae archaeon | reverse complement strand
CCTACATCCCCAAAATCAAATACGAGTACACGGTAGAGGGCAAGTCATACACCAACGACAACCTCTATCCGGGACCGGCCACGTCGGGATCCAGTGCAAAGGACGAACAGCAGGCGATTCTGAATACATATCCAGAGGGAGAGACCGTCGAAGCATTTTACGACCCCTCACTCTCGTTTTTGGAAAACGGATCACGGAATCGGCAGGCTGTGGCAACCGGAGTCATTGGTGGCGGTCTTTTGCTTTTCAGACTCGTCCTGATCGTTGGGATACCAGTATAGGGCTGCCAGCACCGGGGATGCAATGCTCCGGTGATATATGACGGACTCATGAGATGGATTCTATGACAGGCTCATAGAACGCTGAGGAGGAGCCGGGCATTCGGCCCTTCGCGCCGGTCCGGGCTGCGTCTCCCCTGCACAAATCTCTACGCGTCCGTTTTCAGCGACGTGGACGCCCTGCTAACCTGGCCCGTTTGTTCTGAGCGAAAAGTCCTGACGGAGTCCTGGACGAGCGAAGCGAGTCCAGGGCCCGTCAGGTCGCGAACGGAGTGAACGCAGTGAACGAAGTGAGCGTCCTGACGGAGATTTGAACTCCGGTCACAGGCTCCGCAAGCCCGTAGGATAGTCCACTACCCTATCAGGACTCGTGTTCGGATAGGCCGGTTCACGTAATAGGGGTTACGATGTCCGCAGCGGGAGGCCAATCGAGAGCGACTCCCGATTGTAGTTCGAAAGGTTGTGTAAAGCACATGAATTCAGTACCTCGAAAGGTGAAAACACATTTTCACCGAACCGAAAGACTTTGAAAAATTGGGCCGTTATTGGAAAACACATGAAACGGCGTGTCCTATTGAAGCGGATGGCAGCGCTGGGTGGTGCAGGCGCGGTGGCTGGGTGTCTGAGTGAGTCGGACAGTCCTGGTGGCGGCGGAAACGAGAGCGACGATAGGACGACCACAGCACCCGATGAGTCCGATGACGCCACGAGCACCCCGACCGAAGAATCCGAGGACGTCTCGAGCACTCCGACAGCAACCGAAACGCCGGAACCAGCCCCGGCGGTGAACAGCGAGTCCATTGAAACGAACGGAACACGCTGCAAGCAGGGGAGCGAACAAGCAACAGTCGGGTTCGAAACTGAAAGTGTGGCCGTCAAAGGGGCCATCGAGTCACCCGATCCCTGTCACGAAGCCACGCTCGAGACCGTCGAGTACGACCCGGACGCGGACCAGCTGACGGTACGCGTGGGCCTCAAAGATGAAGATGGTGCCTGCCAGTCCTGCCTGGGGATGGTGAACTACCAGGTCACTGTTGGCTTCGACAACGCGACCCCAGGCAACGTGACGGTCGAGCATGTCGGGACCAACGGCGAGGCGACGACAGTAACAGAAGCCACTTCCTGATGCTCAGGACCGCCCGAATGTCGGTGTAATGTCGTCGTTCTGGACCTGAAACCAAGCGCATGATCTCTCGGACGTCAACGAGAAGGACGGTCTCAAAATACGCGCCGTTTCCAGTCGAATCCGTTCTCGAACCGGGGGTTTAGGTACGATCCCGAGCCGAAAACCGGTGGATCGCGAACGATGATCTTCAGTAACCGACGGACACGAGCCGAACGAGCGGCGGAAGAAAACCCTTAACCGGAGTCCATTCGTGACACTGACCACTCGAATGAGCGAAGACGACAGCGATCTTCAGGACGTCTACGACGACCTCGAGGCCGACATCTCCCGCGAAGCGTTTCGCGAGGCGGTCGCGGACAAGGTGGAACAGATGGGCGGTCTCGCCGACCAGGAAACGGCGGCGATGTTGGTCGCTCACGAACTCGAAGACGGTGGCGCGGGCGGGGAGGTCGACGCCATCGCCGATGTCGAACCCGGAATGGAGGAAGTGAAGTTCCTTGGCAAAGTTACGCGGATCGGGGAGTTGCGAACCTTCGACCGGGACGGCGAGGACGAAGAAGGCTGTGTCGTCAATCTCGAAGTCGCCGACCAGACCGGGTCGATCCGGTGTGCTTTCTGGGACGACGCGGCCAGGAACGCCGTGGACGAAATCGATATCGGCGACGTCCTCCGGATCAAAGGCCGACCGAAAGAGGGGTACAGCGGCGTCGAGATCAACGTGGACCGAGCCGAAGGGGACCAGGACGCCGATATCGACGTCCACGTTCAGGACACCTATGCTATCGAGGATCTCTCGCTTGGGCTCTCGGACGTCAACTGCCGGGGACTGGTGCTGGACGTCGAAACCGTCAGGACGTTCGATCGCGACGACGGGTCCGAGGGCCGGGTCGCCAATCTCGTCATCGGGGACGAAACCGGGCGCGTCAGGGTGACGCTCTGGGACGACATGGCCGATCGGGCCACAGAGATCGAACCTGAGACTACCGTCGAAGTGGTGGACGGGTACGTCCGTGAACGCGACGGTGATCTCGAACTCCACGTCGGCGATCGCGGCGCGGTCGAAGAACTGGAGGAAACGATCGAGTACGACCCGGACGCCGTACCGATCCAGGACGTCGAGATCGGCCAAACGGTCGACCTGGCTGGGGTCGTCAGGGCCGTCGATCCGAAACGCACTTTCGAACGCGACGACGGCTCCGAGGGGCAGGTCCGGAACGTGCGGATTCAGGACGAGTCAGGCGACATGCGCGTCGCACTCTGGGGGGACAAGGCCGACATCGACGTCGGGCCTGGCGACGAGGTGGCGCTGGCCGACGTCGAGATCCAGGACGGGTGGCAGGACGACCTCGAGGCCTCCGCCGGGTGGCGCTCGAGCGTGACGATCCTGGAGGACGGGGACGGAACAGGAACCACCCAGGCGGATCGCTCTCGAGACAGTGGCTCGAGCTCGACAGAGAATCAGGGTGGGAACACCGGGCTCGACGGGTTTTCCGAGTCGGGGTCTGCGTCTGGATCAACCGGCCCAGACGATACCGGTGAATCCGGGTCTGAGACGGGTCGAGGGGAGGGCGAGTCGGTCGAGTTCGTGGGCACCGTCGTGCAAGCGGGAAACCCGGTCGTCCTCGACGACGGAGAAGAGACGCTCAGCGTCGAGACCGATGCAGACCTCCACCTCGGACAGGAAGTGACCGTGCGAGGAATGCTCAAAGAAGGCCGACTGGACGCTGACGACGTGGAAACACCCTGACCTGAGACCGTCTGAGCGGCCACGATCGCACCTACGGAAAGGATTAAGGGTGTCACTCTCCGGATGTGGGGTATGAGCGTGGAGCTCCCGTTCGCCCCAGTGGACACGATCATCAGACGGAACGCTGGCGAGTTGCGAGTGAGCGCCGAGGCTGCCCAAGAATTGGCCCTCAGGGTGCAGAAACGGGGAGCTGAATTAGCAACCGAGGGCGCCCAACGGGCAGCAGCGGACGGGCGAAAGACGCTCATGGCAAGCGATTTCGAGGTCGAACAGGTCGTCGACAAGGACACGCTTGAGTTGCCGATCGCACCCGTCGACCGCATCGCCCGGCTGGACATCCACGACAGGTATCGCGTCTCGATGGACGCCAGAATAGCGCTGGCGGATATCCTCGAGGACTACGCGGACAACGTCGCCACAGCGGCAGCGGTTCTGGCCCGCCACGCCGACCGGCGGACTATTAAGGCGGAGGACATCGAGACCTACTTCGAACTGTTCGGATGAGATTCGGCTATAGCGATACCTGTCTCGACCACGAAACGAGCCCCCGACATCCCGAGTCCGCCGATCGGCTGTTGGCGATACGCGAGGGGCTTCGGGGCGAACACGGAGTGGAATACGTCGAGGCCGATCCTGTAGCAAAAGCCGACCTGACAACAGTTCACGAGGCCGACTACGTCGACGAAGTCGAGCGCTTTTGCGAGGCTGGCGGCGGCGAATGGGATCCCGATACCATCGCCGTCGAGGAAACCTGGGACGCCCTCCGGACGAGTGCGGGGCAGGCCCGATGGGCTGCCCGCGACGCCATCGAGGGCGCCGACGGACGCCAAACCCCGTTCGCCATCGGCCGCCCGCCGGGCCACCACGCCGAACCCGGTGAAGCCATGGGATTCTGTTTCGCCAACAACGTGGCCATCGCGGCGCAGGACGCGCTCGATACTGGAACTGCCGACCGGGTGGCGATCGTCGACTGGGACGTTCATCACGGCAATGGTACGCAGGAAATATTCTATACCCGCGACGACGTCCTATTCGTCTCGATACATGAAAGCGGTCTCTTTCCCGGAACGGGTCGGGACGACGAGATCGGCCGCGGTGACGGCGAGGGATCGACCGTAAACGTCCCACTTCCGGCCGGTGGCGAGGACGCCGATTATCAGGCGGTGTTCCAGGAAATCGTCACGCCAGCGGTCACGACCTTCGATCCGGACCTGCTGCTCGTTAGCGCAGGCTTCGATGCCCACAAAGGCGATCCGATCTCGCGAACCCGCGTCACCACCGACGGCTTCGGTGTCCTCACGACGATCGTCCGGGAGATCGCCGAGCTGGTCGATGCCCCGCTCGCGTTCGTTCTCGAAGGGGGCTACAGCCTCGACGCCATCGCGGAGAGCATTGCGATGGTCAATGACGTCTTCGACGGCTACGAGCCCATCGAACCCGATGGGACGGTCGGACGAGAGATCAAGGGAATCATTGCCGACCTCGCCGACGACCACCCTGGGCTCTGAGCCTGGTCGCCGGAACTGACCCAGTGCTGCGAATCCGGAAGGCCGCCAGTTTAGCAATGGCCGTGGTTTTCAGTTCCACCCAACGTTTATCCATCCCACAGTCCCGCTGAGGAAATAAACGGTCGGGCCGAGGTCATGCATTGATAGCCGTCTCCCACGGGAGGTGGGTTTGAGAGGACTTGATGAAGCGCCCCACCGATCCGTCAGGGAGTCGGCTCGAAATACTGGGCCAGTTCGGCACCAAAGTTCTCGGCCAGGGTCGCAACGTCCTTGCCGGCCAGCACTTCGTAGTCCCGCTGGAGGGCCGTCTGCACGTGTGCCCCGAGGCCGACATCGAACAGGGCATCGCTTTCGAGGAACTCCCGGGCAGTGCGAACCGCTCGATCCCGTTCGACGACGTAGCGGTCGCCGTTGACGAACGGGCCGTACTCCTCCCCTTCGGCGTATTTCTGATGGAAGCGTTCGGCGTGTTCGCGGACGTGGACCGGTGGCCCTTCGTGGCGTTCGATCGCCGGTCGCTCCGCGACCGCGAGTTCGAGGAAGAGTACGGCCCGATCCCCGGCCATGGTCGTGGAGCGAATGACGTCGAATCCCCGCCGATCGAGCCCGTCGGTGACGCCGGACAAGGACTTGCGAAGCTGTGGATAGAGTTGATCGTCCACGAGGTCGGGCGTGTCGAACCTGACGGCGATCGGCGTCGTCCCGCGCTGATTGATGTGCTCCCGGACCTCGCGCGACGAGACGGGGTCAGGATCGTCGGGGTCGAAGACCGACTCGCGAGGGTCGGCCAGGAGGTCGCGGGCATTGTGCTGGAGTCGTGCCACATTGGTCCTCGAAAGGACGGCAGCGACGTTCCGTTTGGGGTCGGTTGGATCGATCACGACCAGCGCATCATCGAACTCGGCCTGCCCGTGCCCCTCGGGGTCGAGGCGGACGGGTGGTCGCCAGTCGGCGGCGGCCTCGACGACCCCCTGGAAACCGCCGTATTCCAGGACGAGGAGTTCGGTGAGATACCCCGAAAACCCTCGCGTTCGGAGGTCGCTGCCGTAAATTCCGATCCCCTTCAAGAATTGCTTCAGGACCCGGGCGTCCCCCGCCAGGTCGGGTGTGAGCCGGTCCTCCAGGTACTGGGTATGAAACGGCGTCCGGTCGACCGCCGAGGCGATTGCTGTCCCAGACTCTACCGCGTAGCAGGGGACCAGATCGACGTCAAAGCCATCATAAGCGCCCGTAACGTAGGGATGTTCGGCAAATTCCTCGTGCCCCTCGGGCAGGACGTCGTGTCCGATTTGCAACCCGAATTGTTCGAGGGCCTCCCGGGAAAGGTCAGTCGGGAATCGAACGAAGAGGTCGATGTCGCGGTCGCTGGCAATCCAGGTGCCCCTGGCAGTCGAGCCTACCTGGACGACGTCCGCTTCAACGGGGAGCGACTGGATGGCCGATTGGACGTTGGAAACGAGGGCGTCGACTGCCGACTGCAACCGCTGGCGCTCCTCGGGATCGGGGTCGACTCGCTCGCGAACCGCGTTTACGACGGCCTCAAAGCCCTCGTCGCTCATTGGCATGGCTTATTCGGCGGGTGAGTGAAAGGCTATCGGAAGGCTGCCGTCGGCCGAAAGCGAAAGCCCTAATAAATCGGTACCACCTACCTTCGAGCGCATAGGCCGTGCCGTCATAGCTCAGTTGGTAGAGCGCCACGCTGTTAACGTGGTGGTCCCAGGTTCGAGCCCTGGTGACGGCGCTTTTTCCCGAATTGAAGAGGATCAGCGATAACGGTTCGAACCGGGGCCCGTTGTGCCAGACGACAACTGTTAATTGCCGGGGCGGTCGTAGTAGTTTTCACCCGGGCCCTTAGCTTAGTCCGGTTAGAGCGCCGAGCTCATAACTCGGTGGTCGGTGGTTCAAATCCGCCAGGGCCCATCGCTTTTGCGACGAACGAACGTGAGGAGCGAAGCGATTATGCCAGCGGATTTGAATGAGGGAGTGGAACGAACGGACGTGAGTGGAACGACTGGGGTTCACAATCCGCCAGGGCCCATCCGCTTCACCCTTTTTACGCGGCTATAATCCACGGCAGAAGCTGGGGTAACCGGCAGCCCCCGAACTTTATTATTACCCAACGAGTTATGAGAAACTATGACAGGGTTGTTCCGCCACCTCCGGAGTCCCCGGACCCGTACCAGACTGAGGGATCTCGTTACCAGGGCAGTCATCTACGGGACAATCGTGCAGACGGTTGGGCTGTTGGCCTATTACTGGTGGATGGGTGATATGGGACAGGAAGTCTTTCTCGTCGCGTTACTTGGACCGATCGTCGCCAGCGTCTTCGCAAATCGGGACCGGGAGGTCATCGCGGCACCGACGGCCGGGGTACTTGGAGTCGTCCTCTTCTTTCTGGCGTACCTGGCCTATGGAGCCGTTTTCGCCGCGGATTTCGAATACGTGATGGCCACATGGGTGTTCGCAGGGTTCGTCGCGAAAACCATCACCTGGTCGTTCCTTCTCCTGGGCGGGGTGTTCCTGTTCGCGATCATCGTCGGATGGCTGATCTGGCTCCTGAAAGGGTTCTGGTTCCGGAGAAGGTGAACGCCCGATGGTCGATTTTTGGGACCGGGGTTCGTCCCTGAACCGACGCCAGGAGAACCCGGTCATCGTGGAAATCCAACGGGTGGAGAGTTGGTCCTTGAGAAAGGAATCGCCGGGTGCCAGATCTGCAAGACCGAACCAAAGCGCTGCCCAATCCCCCATTCATCCGATAGCGCCGACCGGGTCCGCAAGCCACAAATCGACCCCGACCGTATTCATCACCGGGCGGCAATGACGAGGGTTACCCCCACTGAGCCCTTTGTGACGATGCTATTTACCCGAGCCGCCCTCCAGACGGCGACAGTGCGTCCCACGTGATGCGACCAGGACCGACAGCTACGTCGTCGAACCGCAAACGTCAGAACCAGCCAGTACGTGCCCCCAATAGTGGCGAGGATCCGACCCCTGCAACCGGACGACGCCCAGGGCATTGAGAAGGTTCACAAGGCCGCAATCCGGGCGTTCGGGTCCCAGGCATACGATGACGTACAGGTGTCCGCCTGGGCAGCAACAGGCTCCGACGAAACGGGATGGGGCATCGGGGACCTCACCGCCCTGGACGACGATGATCGCCATGCCGTCGTCGCAGAGGTGGACGGTGACGTCGCCGGCTTCGGGCGCATCAGACTCGGCGTGATACCCGACGCGCCGCCGGACCGACTCCTCGCGCTCGTCGATCAGCCAGTAGCCGAAGTGACGGCGGTTTACGTGCATCCGCAGTATGCCAGAAAGGGTCACGGATCGAAAATCCTGGCCGCCCTCGAAACCAGCGCACCGGACACGGAAGCGACAGTGATCGGCCTCCTGGCCGCCAGGAACGCTGTCGCGTTCTACGAGTCCAACGGGTACGAGACGGTCGCGTGTCGACCCCACGTACCGGCCGAGGGCGTCAAAATGAAGACGGTCTGGATGGAAAAGGTGTGTTCGGGGCCATGAGCATGCTGGCCGCCGATAG
>JBKEGM010000099.1:0-8264 GCA_046710005.1 Natrialbaceae archaeon | reverse complement strand
ACGAGTTTGATCATACCGCCTCGATGCTCGGTTTCCTGTCCCTTTGCTCTGTCGGTGGGTTTCCACCCCTCGGTGCAATACTTACCTCAACGATAGTTATATACGCGTGGCCCGAACCTCCCCAGATACGATGAGCGAACTCGGGATGAACCGGCAACTCGAGACGACCGACTTTCCCAACCCGATCGAGGCCGACAATGTCGTGTATAACCCGTCGCTCGAGGCCATCAGGGCGTTTTCCGAGCACCTCGACACCACGACCGAGTACGGGTCACCGTCCTACGTGAGCGAAACACGCTCGCGGTGTGCCGACGTGACCAAGAACGCCGTCGACGACGAGTTCGACAAGTCCGATCACGAACTCATGAACGAGGCTGTCCAGTATGCCCACGATGCGGAGATGGTGTGTCTCGACCGTCGCCTTGGTCGCCACCCTGAGCACACCTACGTCTGTCGGTACTACGTCCCGAAGGAATACGGACGGATCGCGCTTGCCTGGGCCACTCTGTTCGAGCCTGCGGGCGCGAATGACGGCGAACCGGACTTCGTGACAGTCCAGGTCCCCGATCGGGACGAAACGGCGATTCGGGTGTTGCCAGACGAGGGCGTGACCGTCGTTCTCGGCAGCGATTACACGGGTGAGGCCAAGAAGTCGTTCCTCCGACTGTTTATGGACCGAGTGAAGCGGGCTGGCGGGCTGGGTCTGCACGCTGGCAGCAAGCGCGTCCGGACCGAGGACGATGCGGGCAACCACCGAACCGTCGGCCAAGTGTTCCTCGGACTCAGCGCTACCGGCAAGTCGACGCTGACGAGTCATGGGTTCGACCTCGAACCCCCCGAGAACGCCGAAATGCTCCAGGACGACGTCTGTGCTCTCCTTTCAGACGGGACCGTCGCGGGCAGCGAAGGCAACGGCCTGTACGTCAAGACGATCGGTCTCGATCGCGAGGAGCAAGCGGCCATCTACGACGCCGTGACTCACGAGAGCGCGATTCTGGAGAACGTCGACGTGGACGATGACGGCACCGTCGACTTCCACGACGACACGCTGTCCAGGAACGGCCGGGCGGCGATCAGTCGGGACCACCTCGACAGCGCGAGCGATGACATCAATCTCGAGTCGGTTGACCAGATCTTCTTTATTACGCGCAACCCACTCATGCCGCCGATCGCGAAATTCTCGGCCGAAGAGGCGGCGGCCGCCTTCATGCTCGGGGAGTCTATCCAGACCAGCGCTGGGGACCCCGACCGTGCCGGCGAGGCGATCCGGGTGGTCGGCACGAACCCCTTCATCATGGGTCCGAAGGGGAAGGAGGGAAATCGGTTCCGGGACCTCGTCTCGACCCTCGACGTCGAGTGTTACCTCATAAACACCGGTCGCGTCGGCGACGAATCTCCAGTGGACGTCGGCGTCGAGGAGACCGTAACGATCCTCCGTGAGGTCGCTCGGGGCACCGTCGAGTGGATCGACGACGAGACCATTGGTATGATGATCCCTGAGTCAGTGCCAGGACTATCGATCGAGGACTATTACCCCCCTGAGCAGGTCGACGGATACGAGGCCGCTGCGAAGAACCTCCGCGAGGAACGCCGGGCGTCCCTCGAAGCGTTTGAGAATTTGCGGGCACAGATCAAACGTGCCGTGTACTGAGCCACGGCTCTGTTCGTGATCGCCGATTCTATCCCCCGCCCTTCTCAACTGACCAGTACGTCGAGGAGGTAATTCCAGATTTTCGGGAGGTTGTACCCGGCGTATATCCCGATGATACCCATCACCCCGGCGAGTTTCGCTGGGGCAGGAACCGGTAGGTCGGTCAGGTTGAACACGACCCCAACGATCCCTCCAGTCAACAGAGCGAGAAACGGTGTTCAGTTCATTGTCAGTTCCAGTCAGTTTCGTCGCTCGTTGTATGTACTCCTTTCTTTGGTCTCGTGGAGTAGCCGAGTCCTTTCCCAGTCGAATCTGGTTCCCGTCTCACCCTCGATTGAATATCCCCGTGAATTGGGCTCTGGCCACGCGGTGGTCATCGATCGCATCGTTGACAGGGCCCGGTTTGGCGCCTGCATCGACGTCGAGGGTACTGTCGAGCGCAAAAAGTTTGAACCGGTACGTATGGGCACCGTGGGAAGTCGGGGGACACGGCCCACGATAACCGACCTCATCGAAGTCGTTCCTGCCCTGGTGCGCGCCACTCAGGTCGTCGAGTGTCTTCGTCGGCGTGACGTTTTCGGAAATGGACGTGGTATCAGCCGGGAGGTTCCAGATGAGCCAATGTGTAAACACACCACTCGGGGCGTCGGGGTCGTCGACGACGATTGCCAGCGAGTTCGCCTCCGCCGGTACCCCTTGAATCGAGAACGGCGGTGACACATCTGCGCCCGAACAAGTATATTTCACGGGAACTGTACCCCCATCCTCGAAAGCCGACGTCGTGAAAGCAAACGTTCCTGTCATGGACGAATCACCGTTTCCGTTCGTTGTCTGGCCCCCCGGCATATTTTCGGTGGTCTTTGACCCGTTCTGGCTTCCGTTGCTGCTACACCCCGCAAGCCCCACGAAACTAGCTGCAGTCAGCGTCTGGAGCATGTCGCGTCGGCTGACCATATCGATGGTTACGTGACGACAGAGTATCAAATTTTTACCTCTGACGGTATTCAGTTCGGGCCCGCTCCGACGCGGGCGGAAAGAAATCCTTAAACCCCACGGAGGAACTTCGTTGGAATATGGCTGGAACCATCGAAGTGCTCGTCCCTGGTGGCCAGGCCAATCCAGGACCGCCGCTCGGTCCGGAACTCGGCCCGACACCCGTGGACGTGCAAGCGGTCGTCGACCAGATTAACGATCAAACGGCCGCGTTCGACGGAACGGAAGTCCCCGTCACGATCGACTACGAGGATGACGGGGCGTTCACAATCGATGTCGGCGTCCCGCCCACGGCCGAACTCATCAAGGACGAAGCTGGGTTCGAAACCGGCAGTGGTGAACCCCAGGAGGACTTCGTCGCGGACCTCTCGGTCGATCAGGTCAAGCAAATTGCCGAGCAGAAACACCCCGACCTGCTGTCCTACGAACTGACGGATGCCGCAAAGGAGGTCGTGGGAACCTGCACGTCCCTGGGAGTCACCATCGAGGGCGAGAACCCCCGGGATTTCAAGGTAAAGATCGACGCGGGCGACTACGACGACGTATTCGCCGAGTAACGGAAATTCAAACACCGCGGTTTTCCGCCAACGGCCGCCAACCGGTCGAGCGACGCTTTGGTTCGACGGGTTTAAGTTCTCGAACTGGGTTTCTCCTGACGAGACAGGCATCGCCTGTTTCACTGACCCGTAGGAGCATCCGTGCGTACTACGGAGGTGAACGATGGCAGATCAGGAAATAGAGGAGGCAGTATCTCGCGCACTCGAGGATTCACCGCCGCGGAACTTCCGTGAGTCGGTGGACCTCGCGATTAATTTGCGTGACCTAGACCTCAACGAACCGTCGAACCGCGTCGAAGAGAGCGTTGTTCTTCCGGCTGGTACCGGACAGGAGACGAAGATAGCCGTGTTTGCGGAGGGCGAAACCGCCGTCCGCGCCGAGGATGTGGCCGACGAAGTCCTTAGCGGCGACGATTTGGATGACCTTGGAGACGACGATTCCGAGGCAAAAGATCTAGCCGACGAAATCGACTTCTTCATCGCCCAACAGTCGATGATGCAGGACATCGGCCGTCACCTCGGTACCGTTCTCGGCCCGCGAGGGAAGATGCCCGACCCGTTAGCGCCGGACGACGACATCGTCGAAACGGTCAACCGAATGAAAAATTCGGTACAGGTCCGGAGCGGCGACCGTCGGACGTTCCACGCGCTGGTGGGCTCCGAGGAAATGAGCGCCGAGGATATCGCAGACAATATCGACGTCATCCTGCGCCGACTCCACGCCGACCTCGAGAAGGGACCCCAGAACATCGACACGGTCTTCGTGAAAACAACGATGGGTCCCGCGGTGGAGGTGGCCTGAGATGAGCACTGAATCAGAGCGCAAGACCGAACAGGTTCCCGAATGGAAACAGCTTGAAGTCGACGAACTCGTTGACATCGTTGGGGACTATGATAGCATCGGCGTCGTCGACATTACCGGCATTCCGAGCCGACAGCTCCAGGACATGCGCCGCGACCTGTACCCGGACACGCAGCTCCGGGTAAGCCGCAACACGCTCCTGAAGCGAGCGCTGGACCAGGTTGGCGCCGGCGTCGAGACACTCACCGACCGCGTCGAAGGACAAGTCGGCATCATCGGGACCGACGAGAACCCGTTCTCGCTGTTCCAGCAACTCGAAGCGTCCAAGACGCCAGCGCCGATCAGTGGCGGGGAAGTCGCCCCGAACGACATCGTGATTGAGGAGGGCGACACCGGGATGGACCCGGGTCCCTTCGTTGGCGACCTCCAGAACGTTGGTGCAGCTGCCCGGATTCAGGACGGCTCCATTCGTGTTACGGAGGACTCGACCGTGCTGGAAGCGGGCGGGGAGGTTTCAGCGGATCTCGCGAACGTGCTGGGCGAACTGGGCATCGAACCCAAGGAAGTCGGCCTCGACCTTCGGGCCGTCGTTTCAGAGGGCGTGTTGTTCGAGCCCGAGGACCTCGACATCAACGTCGAGGACTACCTCGCCGACGTCGAAACCGCAGCAGCGCGAGCGCGGAACCTCTCGGTTAACGCCGCCTATCCGACGGCGGCCACTGCGGAGACGCTCATCGCGAAGGCAACCGGCGAGGCCAAGAGCGTCGGGCTACAGGCGGCCATCGAGGACGAGGACCTCATGCCGGACCTCGTCCAGAAGGCCGATGCGCAGGTCCGAGCCATCGCGGCCCACATCGAGGACGAGGAGGCATTGCCGGCTGAACTCGCGGACGTCGAGGCGCCCGTTGCCGAGGCCGCTGACGCGTCCGAGGACGAATCGACCGACGAGCAACCTGACGACGCCGAGGAGACGGCGGCCGAAGACGAGGACGAGGACGATGACGACGAGGGCGACGCGGCTGCCGGTCTCGGAGACATGTTCGGATAATTACAAACCATGGAATACGTTTACGCAGCACTCATCCTGAACGAATCGGGCGCAGAGATCAACGAAGAGAACCTGACGGACGTCCTCGAATCCGCTGGCATCGACGTGGAGGAATCCCGCGTCAAGGCGCTCATCGCGGCCCTCGAGGACGTTGATATCGACGACGCCGTCGCTGAGGCGGCCGTTCCTGCCACGGGCGGCGCCGGTGCGGCCCCTGCTGCTGAGGGCGGCGAGGAAGCCGAAGGTGGCGAGGAAGAGGAGGCCGACGAGGAACTCCCCGAGGCTGCCGACGAGGAAGACGAGGGCGACGAGGAAGACGAAGAGGCCAGCGGCGAGGGCCTCGGCGACCTGTTCGGCTGATCCGGGCCGACGACAACGTTCGGTTTTCTTCGTACATTTCCGTTGTACCAAGGGGGGAGTCTCGGAACAGCGACCTCGTCGAGGCCGCGCTTGACGAGGTCACGGAAATACTCCGCCAGCGTCGGCGTCAGCCGGTGATAGAAGCCACCGGGAGAGATCGTCTCGTCGGCTGTCGAGTTGTAGCTGCGTCTGAGCCCAGCGAGTGGTCGGATCTCGCCTGCGGCGAAGCCGAACACGAGCGCCCACACGAGGACAGGAATCTGAAGCTTGCCCTCTCGCTCGACCACGCCGAGTTCCTCGGCGTACTCTTCGAGGAATTCGGAGGGAAACAGTGTAGTGATCCGACGCATGATTCTCGATGAGGAGGCGTCTGTGTGCACAGCGGATACCTCCTCATTTCTCTCGAAAAGTAGTCTCGATAAGCCGCTGCTGACACGTGGTTCTACTCTTAGCTAAAGACGGATGCTCGCATGATTTTGCTACCGTCGCTCGACAGTTGAACCATGCATTTAGCGTCTCCTGGCACACGCTCCTAGACGAACTGGACAATCTCCCCGAGAGGGGTCATCGCTGATCACGCCGCTGTCGTACGAACGCTTTCGCGTGAGTCACGTACAGGAGCAACGAGTCATTATCGAGTACTTTGACTACGACATCGACGGGACGCGGACACTCCAGCGCGACCAGTTCGAAACGCTATACCGGCGGATAACCGACGAATCGAACCGCTTCGAACTTGACCGACTTCCGCCCGACTCGATCTGTATCCGGCGGTGCTGTCTGTGCATACCCGCTTCGAGATAGATGTGGTCCAGGGTGTGATCGACAAAATGGAAGGCCCGACCACCAGCTAGCTACTCAATGCCGAGGGTGAATCTGAAGCTGAAGACGAGGGGCAGACAAGAGCCTGATCTGAATGTCTATGCGGACGCTCTCTCGCTTCTCGCCGCGCTTGAACGCCGAGTAGACGTCCGGGGTAAATGGACACGAACGCGCTCTTTATACACCCTTCTCTCTGACATACAACGGAACGCGAGCTATGCGCGTTGTATTTTGCTCTAAAATAATTATTATATTATTAGAAAAATCATACAGAATTATTACGGCACGCTCTATTGAGTGATCTACTAATAGAATTCTGATCCCTTTGATGGGCGTACTCATCGGGCCGCTAATGCTGTCGGTCTGAGTGACGGAGCGAAAGACAACCGTTAAAACCGACCGGACGGAACGGCTCGGTATGAGCGAATCGGAACAACGCCGGGCTCGAACCTGTGTTTCCTGCGGCATCGACGTCGCGGGGACGAACGCTGCTGCCTTCAAGTGTCCCGAATGTGGTGCCCAGATCTACCGCTGTGCCAAGTGCCGGAAACAGAGCAACCTCTATGAGTGTCCCGATTGCGGGTTCAGGGGGCCCTAACCATGGGGAAGGTCGCTGCGCAGATCAAGGTCATGCCCCAAGACCCCGAGATCGATCTCGACGACCTCGAGGGTCGTCTCGAGGCCTCCCTCCCGGAAGGGGCCGAAATTAACGGTTTCGCTCACGACGACGTGGCGTTCGGACTCGTGGCGCTGCTTCCCACCGTTATCGTCCCGGACGAAGCTGGCGGTACCGAGGCGGTGGAGGAGGCCTTCGCCGAGGTCGAGGGCGTCGAGAGCGTGGGCGTCGAGGAAGTCGGCCGTCTGTAATTTGTCACGGTCCGTTTTCCGGTCGCACTTCAGCTGATGAGTGACAGGGATAGACCGTGTGCTGCCAGGCAGCAGTTCAGCCCCAACCTGGTTACGGCTTACGGCTTTCACCCTCGGGGTCAAGTCGTCCGGGAATCTCCGATTCTCGTGATCACGGAAATCTTTGATTTCCGGATGACCCCGAGGCACTCGGCCTGTTCCGCCTGTAGATCGCGGGTGTGAGTTCCATATCCCGAGTCTGGTTCCGACGAGTAAAATTCCGAGGGAGATTCCGGATATTCGGCTTATTGACCGAAATCCGAGGCCCCAACTCGGTCGGGAACGGTTCTTTTATTAGCGCCAGCGAACTATCCCGGGTTACGACTATGCCGAACTCCAATGGGCCACGCAAGAAAACCAGGAATAAGCTTTCGAATGAGCCCCGCGATCGGGGGACGTCCCCGCCCCAGCGGGCCATCGCTGAGTTCGACGAGGGGCAAATGGTTCACCTCAAGATCGATCCGAGCGTGTCGGGAGGGCGGTTCCACCCGCGGTTCAACGGTCACACGGGTGAAGTGATTGGTCGGCAGGGGAAGGCCTACCAGGTTCGAATTACGGACGGGGACACCGACAAGACGCTCATCGTCAAGCCGGCTCACCTTCGAGCCCAGGAATAGAATGACCATATTCAAAGAACGGCTCGACGAGGAATACCTCACCATCGCGGAGGTCAAGGAGATCCTGGCGGACCTCGAACAGGAACGAGCCCTCGACGAGGACCGCGAGATGCGATACGAACTGGCCAGGGCCGTCGAGCACGCCAACCGGTTTGCCCAACTCGACCCCGGTGAGGGGACGGACCTCGTCGACGAACTGGTCGACCTGGAAAAGGTCGACGAGAAGACTGCATACAAGATCGCGGACCTCCTCCCACGCGACCGCGACGAACTCAGGGCCATTTTCGCTCAGGAGCGATACTCCCTTTCAGGGGAGGAACTCGACGACATTCTCAACGTCGTCGCACAGTACGTTTGAGGCCTCTGTGGGTGATCGAGTGAGGGAACTCTATAAAAGAGAGCAGCGCGAGTACCACGGGCCACCGTGCCCGTGGGTGAAGCGCGTCACAACACGAACTTTTAACAACTCACGAATCATACTGAAATCCAGTGCAGTCGTCCAAACTCA
>JBKEGM010000098.1:0-8312 GCA_046710005.1 Natrialbaceae archaeon | reverse complement strand
AAACTCCCACACCCTGATCGAGGGCCGAAGGTGCGTCAGCGAACCCGCAAGTTCACAGCCGGGGTAATCGCCTGACTGGATTCCCCACGGAGGAATCATCGCGCTAAAGCGTGGGGAGGACGTCAAGTGAAGTCGCCCAGGCCGGACTGTGCGTCGTCGCTCTCGGCTTTTTGGGCCTTATCACCCTCTGGGATTTCTTCGTCGTCCGCCCGGGCACTTCCGTCGTCGGCTTCATCGTCCCGGGAGGAGTCGCCAAGGGTCAATTGATCGTCATCGTTGCCCTCCGACCCCTCCTGGCCCGGGGCTTTCCCCTCGTTCCCATTCGTCGTGGATCCGGACCGGGTGGCTCCCCCTTCGAACGCCGATCCGGCGTGTGATTCGATTGCCGCGTCACGCCGTTCCCGGGCCTCCTCAACGATGGACTGTACCTTGTTGGTGGACTCGCCCGATCCGGTGACGAAACTGACTTCGCTCGCGTCGAGATCGTAGGCGGCCGTCATTTTGACGGTCAATTCACGTTCCTTACAGTGGTGGGTCATCGCCGCCAGGTAGGGTAGCACGTGGCGTCGTGCCGTTCCCAGACTCGTCCCGGCCCGTTCGGCGATCTTGCGGGCGATCGCGTCACGCGTTTCTCGGGTCCCCCGGCTCCGCCCCAGTTTCGACCAGAAACTCGGCGGGCCGTACCGAGTCCAGCCGCTTTTGTCGCCGCGACGGGCTGCGGCCACGCCGGCCGTCATGTTGTCTCCCGCGTATCGCCAGTAGGAATACTCCTGCGTGGCCCGGACCCGGCCGAGCCAGCGGTCGGCTTTGGACAGTGAGTCGAACGCGTCGGCGAGTTCCGCGCCGTGGTAATCCTTCGGGACGTTGTCTTCGATCCAGTTGATCAGGTCGTCCGGCGTCTCTTCCACGTCGTAGGAGGCTTTCAGTGCTTCCTCCGCACCTGCCTCTTTGATCACGGTATCGAGGAAGTCGAAGATCCCCTCCGTCCGGTCGCGTTCGCTGGTCACCACGTCGTCCTCGGTGATCCGGTCGCGACCCTCGGCGGCGGCCTGGAGATCGTTGATGGCGGATCGAAGGTCGCCGTCGGTTTGCTCCGCGATCGTTTCAAGGGCTGCCGATTCGAATTCGATCCCTTCCTTTCGGCAGACGTCGCGGAGCACCGGCACGATCGAGCGTGCAGAGACGTCCCGAAACTCGATCTCGCGGCAGGCGTTCCGGAGCCCTTTCGACATGTCATAGAAGTCGTTGGCGATCAGGACCATCGGCTGGCTCGCCGCTTTTACGAGGCGCGTGATCGCTTGGGTCCCGCCGCGATCATGGGTTCCGTGGATGTTGTCGGCCTCGTCGAGGATGATCAACCGCCGGCCGTCGCCACCGGCAGTCAACGTGCCGGACTTGGCAGCCTCGCCTGCCACCCGATCGATGACGTCGGCGGTGCGGTGGTCGGAGGCGTTGAGTTCGATCGTCGACCAGTCCAAATCGCTCGCGAGCGCATGGGCCGCCGACGTTTTGCCAACGCCCGGCGCCCCATGGAGGATGGCCGCCTCCTGGTGGTCCTCCCAGGTCTTGACCCACTCACGGAGGTTGTCCCGGGCCTTGTCGTTGCCCCGGACCTCGGCCAGGGTCGATGGGCGGTACTTCTCCGTCCAATCCATATACAGTACGTTCCGCGGGTGGCGCGTTTAGTGGTTGCGGAGGCCCGGTGGACTGGGGCCCTGCCATTCCGGTGACCACCACCGACGAAAGGGTCATCAGTCTGAAACCGTTCTTGATGGCTATGGACTATACCATTCAAAAACAGGTCGAGGGTGACTTCGATGACGTCGTGGAGCGGACGACAACGGCACTCGAGATGGAGGGGTTTGGCATTTTGAGCGACATCGATTTCGCTGGCACATTCGCGGCGAAACTCGACGAGGAGTTCCGCCGATACCGCGCGCTCGGGGCGTGCAATCCGGGGCTCGCCTTCCAGGGCTTCGAGGAGGAGATCGGGCTTGGAACCTTGCTTCCATGCAACGTCGCCGTCTACGAGACCGACGACGGTGACGTCGTGGTCGCGGCCGTCGATCCGAAGCAACTCCTCGACATCACCGACAACTCCGACCTCGATTTCATTGCGACGGAAGTCACCGAGCGGTTCGAGCGGGTGCTCGACGAATTGTGACCGATCGGTTGCCCGTCTCCCGGCGTCGGTTCCTCCAGGGGTTGAGCGCGGCGGGCGGCGCTGCACTTGCTGGGTGTGCGGGAACCAATCTGCCGAATCCCGGGAGCAACGCTCCTGCAGCGACGCCCCGCTCGCCGCCAGAGTCGCCCGCTGACGCGACCACCGCGGTGACGGCGGCGCCCGGGAGGATCCGGCCGGCATCTGGGTGTCCGGGTCCACCTGGCTCTACGACGGCGAATTCCCCGGTTCGGAAATCCGAGTTACGGAGGGCGACGTGGTTAAGGCCGAAGTGACCAACGACCTCCGTGATGGGACGTCGGTTCACTGGCACGGCCTCCCAGTGGCGAACCCGATGGATGGCGTTCCGGACGTGACTCAGGATGCGATCGCCCCCGGCGACTCGTTCACCTACACGTTCCGGGCCAAGCCGGCAGGAACGTACTTCTACCACAGCCACGCCGGCCTCCAACTCGACCGGGGACTCATGGGACCGCTGATCATCGAAGAGCCCGATCCGCACGTGGCGTACGATCGCGAGTACACCGTGGTTGTCGACGATTACCTCGCCAAAGAGCCCAGTTCACTTTTCGGGGGCGATTCGAGTCAGGGGACGAGCGTGAGGGGAACCGGCGGTGGCGGTCAAGGCGGAATGGGTGGGTCCGGTGGGATGGGTGGCGGTCCTGGCGGAAGCGGTGGCGGAACCGGCGGAATGGGAGGTCCCGGCGGAATGGGCAGTCCCAGTGGTGACAGACGGCCCCCGTACGACGGACTCCTCGTAAACGGACGTCTGCCGACCGATCCGCAGACGTACGAAATCCGCGAGGGCGAACGGATACGGTTCCGGTTCGTCAACGCGAGCAGCGCGACGGCCTTCCAGGTCGGTGTCGGCGGCCACCCCATGAAGGTCACTCACGCCGACGGACGGCCGGTCGATCCGGTCACTGTCGACTCGTTCCTCTTCGGGCCCGGGGAACGGTACGACGTGGTCGTCGAGGCCGACAACCCGGGGACGTGGGAGATACAGGCTCGCTCCGCAGCCGGTGTGTTGCCGCCGGTGAGGGCCGTCATGACCTACGTCGGCAGCATGACGGCCAGCCAGCCCACCGCTCCGAGGTTCGGCGGTCGACGGTTGGAGTACGGCAATCTCAGTAGCGTGTCGCCCATGGACGGCGTCGGGGGGAGTCCCGACCGGACGTTCGACCTGACGCTTTCGCCAGCCCAAGGATCCTCCAAGTGGTTGATCGACGGTCAGGCGTATCCCGACGCGGACCCGCTCCAGGTCCGGGAGGGCGAGCACGTCAGGATCAGGATGGTCAACCGGAGCCCCGTCATCCACCCGATGCACCTCCACGGGCACTTCTTCCAGGTTGGGGAGGCAGTCAAGGACACCGTCGTCGTCCCCAGCCATATGGGCCAGGTGACCATCGACTTCGTGGCCGACAACCCCGGGGACTGGCTCTTCCACTGTCACAACCTTTACCATCTGGATGCGGGGATGGCCCGCGTCATGACCTACGGCTGATTCGTCGCGGTTTCGGCACCCATCGATTTTCTTCCTCGAAGCGGACCCGGTAGGCCGACGTTCCGTATCGCGGATTCACTGAACAGGAGGAACGAATCGATCAACCAGTGTGACGGGACCTGACGTTACATCGGCGACGACCCCGCAGGTCACGTTCGCAACCGTGCCTGTCAGGTATTTTAATGGGACGACCGGCGAATCGGGTGACCACACATGAGCCTCTTCACTGCCATCGTGGCATTCGCTGTCGGCTTGCTCTCGGGCACCGTCGTCCGCTGGGTCGCCGGCCTGGCCGCCATCGTCGCCCTTGTGCTCGTCCTACTCGGCGTCACGTCCCCCGAGATCCCCCTCGTCGGTCACGTGCTCGAACAATACTACCTGGGCAACGAACTCCTGTTCCTCTCCGGGTTTCTCTTCGGGATCGATGCCAAGAAGACGAAAACGGTGGTGGAAAGCCGGTAATTCGATTGAAGGCTACCGGCCATGTCCCGTACCCGTATTCCGCACTTGAAAGGGCCCGGGCATGGGCCTCCGCCAGCCGTCGTTCCGGGTCCTCACGAATGTCCCTCTCGGGAATTCTCCGGGCGTATCCGGACGTCACGATTCGTGGGTGGTATCTGGACGTCAGCCGCGTGCTCGAAATCACGTCGGCGTCGGTCCCGCCGAATGAACTGCCCGAGGAGATTCACCGTCTCGGGACCGGGGAGAGCGACGCTGCCCCGGTCGAGAGGTCGGCGGATTGAGTTCGGTGGATCGAGTCCGCAAGTCATCTGGGGGCCCCCGGATTCAGCCGATCGTGATCACTTTGTCGGCGTTCTCGACGACCTGGAGACAGTCGCTCATGCCCGCTCGGGGCCGGAGGTCGTCCGGGTCCATATCTCGCGAGTCGAGACAGGTCCCGCACGCGAGGAGGTCGCCGCCTTCCTTGACGTACTTTCGCATCACGCCGTGTGGGTTGAATTTCTCGTGCTCGAGGTCCGGCGCCTCGACGCCGTCACCGAGCAGAAACGTCTCGACCGAGTGTCCGTCCTCGAGTGCGGTGTTCGCCAGACGGAACCCGTTCCAGATCCGTTCCGGATCGTTCGTTTCGACGATGAGTCCGAGTCGCATGACCGGGGTGGCGTACTGGGAGAGCAAAAAGATGGGCACATCCCGGAACCAACGTGCCCCCGGAGCCATCAGTTGGAAGCGTCGATCAAATCGGCCGTCGATACCACGGTTGCGAACTCCCCGGCGAGGTGGGCCAACGCCGTCCGATGGACCGTCTCGGCGTCGAAGGTTTCCTGATCGAGCGTGCGCTCGAAGGTAGCGGTTGCGTCCGACACGACAAAGACATCGAACCCGCGGTTCTCGGCCATTCGAACGGTTGTCGAAACGCAGTGATCCGTGGTGAGCCCGCAGACGACCAGGGTGTCGTTCCCGTGTTCGTGAAGCCACGACTCCAGCGCGGTGTCGACGAACGCACCGTTCACGTGCTTCACGAATTCGACTTCGTTCTCGGTCGGTTCGACCGCCGGAAGGTACTCGAACCCGGGCCTACCACGCTGGAGCGGCGAATCTGGCTCCCGTGAGTCGTGTCTAACGTGGACCACCGGCATGTCGCGATCGCGCCAGGCCTCCAGCAGCGTGGCCGCCCGTGATTCGGCATCAAGATCGCTCAGGGTGCCCCACGCAGGATCGTCGAACCCACGCTGGAAGTCGACGAGCAGGAGGACCGCGTCCTCGGGAAGCGTCGTCATGGCGGTCTCCTTCGGCAGGAAGCGACATATTCGTTGTTCCCGCGTCGACAGTAAGTGGGTACACAAATAGGTTTTATTATGAAAAAACTAAATATAACTATTTAGCGGGGGAAATACATGTTCCCGGAGCGGATGGAGACTGACCGGTTGGTGCTCAAAGAACTCTCCCGTGACGCGGGCGACGTTCTCGACCTCCACCGGCACATGGCTGCGGACAATCAAAACGCCCGCGAGGAACTCCAGTTGTTGCCTTGGGGCCCATTCGAGACGTCGAAGGAAACCCGCGACTGGATTCGTGAGGCCGAGAATCAATTGGCGGACGGCCAGCGCGCAACGTACCTGATCCGCGCCAGGGAGAACCCCGAAGGCCCGGGGGATATTGTCGGCGTCACGTACCTCGATTGTTACTGGGATCGGCGGGCCGGAACGTTCGGTTTCTGGCTTCGGAAGCCGTTTTTTGGCCGGGGCTACAGCGCCGAGCGCGCTGGGGCATTCCTGCAGCTGGCCTTCGAGCGTCTTAATCTCGAACTGGTCGCAGTGACCCACCAAGTCGGGAACGAACGGTCCCGGCGGGCGATCGAGAAGTACGTCGATCGCTTCGCCGACGGTCTCGACGGGGCGTTCCAGAACTTTCTCACTGACCAGGACGGCGCTTCGGTGGATTCGGTCCGATACACGATTCGCCGGGGGCCTCGGCAGCAAACCGTCCCGAGAACGCGGCCCTTTCCTTCGATTGAGGGCTCCCGCCGTCGGCCCAAGAGGTCGTTTCTGGGGAACGGTTTTATGGGACGGGTGCGTGGTGAATCACCAATCATGGTCACCGGTACTGATACCGAGTCCACGCTCCCGATTACGGCGCGATCGATCGCGCTTGGGGCACTCGCCGGCGTGGCGGCGTACCTGCTCGGGTACCTCCTAGCGGGGGTCCTCGCGTCCGGCAATGTCCCCGAATCGCTACGCGAAACGGTTCCAACCTGGAAGTCCACGGGGTGGTACTTTTATAATGCGCACTTCGTCGACCTGACGAGCACGTTGCAGATCGGCAGCGCCAGTGGTGGGGCTACCGGAAGCCTGATCGAGGGGTCCGACAGTGGCACCGTCCAACTCCTCTATGTCGTGCCGCCGATCGCCGTCGCCCTTGTGGGTGCAACTCTCTTCCGGTGGTTCGACAGCGCCACGACCATTGCGGGCGGGGCCGCCCGCGGCGCTCTGGTCGTTGTCGGGTATCTTCCGCTGGGTGTTGTCGGCGCTATTGCGACCGGCCACACCGTCGAGACCGGCGGTTTCCTCGTCGAGGTGTCGGGGACGATCGAACCGGAACTGGTTCCGTCGATCGTCCTCGTGGGGATTCTCTACCCGATCGTCTTCGGCGCGATCGGCGGGGCGATCGCGAGTCGCGTGTGACGCCCTGGAGAACTCCCGATCAGGATTCCAGCTTCCGGGCGACCATTTCGCCCCAGTGTTCGAAATCGTACCGCCGGTAGAAGGCTTTCGCGCGTTCGTTTTCCCGATCGACATCGAGGACGATGCGGTCGAGCGGGAGGGCCTGGTCATCGGCCACTTCGAGGGCAACAGCCATGAGATCATCAGCCACGCCGGATCCCCGGTGCTCGGGTCCGACGAAGATTTCGTTGAGAACGGCCGCGTCCCAGATCATGGCCAATCGCTCCGGCAGGACGAACACGTATCCCGCGAGCTCCGTCCCGTCGGCTGCGACTGTCAGGCATCGTTCGTCGTCCGACACGCATCGATCGACCCACTTGAGATAGCGCTCTCGGTAGTCTGCAGTGAGTTTCCCTGCATACCGGTCCTGTTTTTCCTCGTTGCCCGTTCCCTCGCCAAGGCCGAGTTCGAAACCGCGTTTGAGTTCCCAGAGCGCGTCGCGATCCTGACCAGCGTCGTAGGGTCTGACGTCCATACACACCCGTATGCCGGCACTCCCGTTAATCTCTGCTTTCGCGAAGGCGCCATCCAGTCGTCACGGTGCCAGCGAGGACGAGGAGGAGTTCCAGCCCCGAATTAACGAGTAGAAACACTCGTTCGGTCGTTTCCGTCACGTTCGACGTCCCGGTTTTGTCGGGCTCGGGATCGACGCCCGTGAAGTACTGCTGTGTTTCGGTGCTCCCCCTCGCCGACTCCGTTTCGACGAACGTCTGGAGGACACCCCGCTGGGTCGAGAATCGGAGACGGCCGTCGAGGGCGTAGAACTGGTCGTGAAACGGATACAGGAGGTTCGCGCCGTTGGTCACGAGGTCCGGCCCGATTCCAGCAAATACGACTGTCACCAGGGTGACGGCCGCGACGCGAGGTGCGGTTTCGCCCCACCAGGCGACGAGCCGTGATCGATCTCGGAGATGGGTATCGTAATACAGCAGGACCGCGCCGACGAGTGGAAGCAACAGCGTGTGAAACGCCGCACGATGGGCTCCGAGGACGAACCATCCGAGGAACACGTCGAGGTCGATGAAGACTGTTGCCCCAAGAATCACCGCCAGGGAACGCAGGCCGAACGCATCGCCGAGGAGGGCGCAGGCGAGGAGGCCCGCGAGGGCGACGTGGACGAGGGTCGAGGACATGCCAGGGGGCAAGTGTGCCAGTGTCAAGACCTTTCTGCAATCGTCAGTCGTCGAAACGACGATAGGCATTTGGAGAAGTAGGTGCACCCTTCGAGTATGCAGGACAGCGATCATCGTCGGGGGTTGGCGGAAAAGATCGCGGGGGAAGTCGTGCTCAGTACCGATCCGGGCGCGACGATCCGGAAGTGGCGCACGGACTTCGACGTTTCCCAAACCGCCCTCGCCGATCAACTCGACGTCTCGCCCTCAGTCATTTCGGATTACGAAAGCGGCCGCCGAGAAAGCCCCGGTATCGGCGTGGTCGAACGCGT
>JBKEGM010000097.1:0-8338 GCA_046710005.1 Natrialbaceae archaeon | reverse complement strand
GCCTGTTCGTAGACCTCCCGCGAGGCGGGGTTGACGATCAGGCGCGTGTCCGAATGGAGCTCGTAATCGTGTGCGGCGATGATCTCGGCGGCGATCTTCAGATCCTCGTAGCGGGCGTTCGTACAGGAACCGAGGAACGTCTGGTGGATCGGCACGTCCTGCACGCGCTCGTTCGTGATGGGAACCACGTTGTCCACCTGGTGGGGATAAGCAACCCGCGGTTCGAGCTCGCTCACGTCGTATTCGTACTCGTGGTCGTACTCAGCGTCGGCGTCGGGTTCGATCGGTTGCCAGTCCTCGAGGCGCCCCCGCGATTCGAGGAACCTCTTCGTCGTCTCGTCCGACGGGAACAGGCCCGCTTTTGCGCCAGCTTCGACGACCATGTTCGCGACGGTCATTCGCTCGTCGATCCGCATGGCGTCGACCGTCGGCCCGAGGAACTCCATCGCGCGATAGTTTTCGCCATCTGCACCGACGTCACCGATGATCTCCAGAATCAGGTCCTTCGCGTACACGCCCGACGGGAACGAACCCTCGATCCGGAATCGATCGACTGGCGGGACCTTCATCCAGGTCTCCCCCAGCGCCAGACCGATCCCGACGTCGGTGCTGCCCATTCCCGTCGCGAACGCGCCCAGCGCGCCGCCGGTGACGGTGTGGGAGTCAGCCCCAACGAGTACGTCGCCGGGAGCGGTATAGTCGTAGTTCATCACCTGGTGACAGATGCCGTCCCCCACGTCGCTCAACTGGGCGCCGACCTCATCGACGAACTCCCGGAGCAGGGCGTGCTCGTTAGCCATCCGGTCGTTCATCGGTGGCGCCTGGTGGTCGAGGAAGACGACCGTTCCATCGGGGATCGCACATTGCTCGAGGTCGATATCCCGAAGTTGTCGGACGGTCAGCGGTCCCGTTCCGTCCTGAAGGAGCGCCTTGTCCACGTCGACGACGGTGACGTCGCCAGGAGTCACCGACTTGCCGGCTTTCTCGCTGAGGATTCGCTCGGTCATCGTCCCCGTCACGGTTTCCACCCCCGGTTCGGCGGTCGCTCATTATATTGTGAACTATCTCCACAGCCATGCACTTTTTCTCGTCGTGACATATGGATCCCTATGCTCTCCCGACGGCTAACTACTCTACCTAAATATGAGGGAGAGTTTTTATCACATTTGTACAAATTCTTTGTCCTGATTCGGCCAATTACGGCTGTATTGGGGTTTGAAACGCCGATTTTCAGTTGTTGGGATTTGACGGGGGTTATATCGTCGTGTCGGGGCATCATCGTAACAATGAGTTCTCAGATTGCGACTGGCGGCTCCGAGGGGGCAGAACTGGGTATTCGGGCCGAGGTGTGTGTTGGCGACCCGATGGGATGTCCCGTCGCCGCGATCAGTTCGGACCACGACACGTCAGTAAACGACGTCAACAGATCGGTTTCGAACCGGAACGGAACCGTGACGGAGGATTTCACCATTAGCGCCGATGTCTCGATCGACGAGGTCGAGGCGACGGAAATCTTCAACACTGACGCGGAGTCGACCTACCGTTTTACCCGCCCAGCTGGCGAGGACTGCATCTGTGACAGTATCGAGCAGTTCGACCTGACTGCCTCCGACATTAGATCCGAGAACGGCGAACTCGTCGTTACCTTCTATGCACCCAACTTCGAGACCATCAAAGAGGTTATTTCGATGCTGCGAGAGGGCCACGACACCGTGTCGTTGCGTCATTTGAGCCAGTCCGGCGACGCCGGCAAGCGAGAACTCGTGATTGTGGATCGGAGTCGACTCACCGACCGTCAGCGGGAAGTCATCGAAACGGCCTACGAAATGGGGTATTTCGACCACCCGAAGGGCGCTAATGCCGGCCAGGTCGCCAAGGAACTTGGCATCGCCACCTCGACCTTCAGCGAACATCTTTCGGCTGCCCAGTCGAAGATCCTCGACGGCGTTCTCGAGACCTGACCGGATCCTGTTGTTTCGGCCTTCCTCCGGCGTGTGCAATACTATCATACGGTACCCTGCGGTCTTGCCTTTGGTTGTGAATAGATTGCACAAGACAATCATAAACGTTTTAGTGACGGACGACCAACGGACAGTCGATGACGACGGAAGCTAAAGAGAAACCGCAAACGCAACCTTCGACCGACGAACCGATTCACGTTCAGGGACAGGAAGACCTGGACAGTCTTGTGGCCGAACACGATGTGGTCCTTGCGGACTTCTATGCTGATTGGTGTGGCCCGTGCAAAGCCCTGGAACCGATCGTCGCCACCATCGCGGCCGATACCGAGACTGTGGTCGCGAAGGTCGATGTCGACCAAAACCAGGAACTTGCGGCCGAATACGGCGTCCGCGGCGTCCCGACGATGGCGCTGTTCGCCGGTGGCGAGATGGCCGAACGAGTCGTCGGCATGCGGGACGAAGACACGCTTCGCCAACTGATCAACCAGCACAAGTAACTCACGATGACGGAGAATACGCGCGACGTCGTCATAGCCGGCAGCGGTGTAGCTGGGCTCTCTGCGGCTGTGTATGCGGCCCGGGGAGATCTGAAACCCCTCGTCCTCGAGGGCGACGAGCCCGGCGGGCAACTCACGTTGACCACCGACGTCGACAACTTCCTGGGCTTTCCCGATGGCGTGGGCGGTCACGAACTGATCGAGCGTGGCAAGGAGCAGGCCCGCTCGTTCGGGGCCGAGTTCAAACACGGTCTCATCGCCGATGCCGACCTGTCCGAGCGCCCATTCACGCTCGAACTCTCGAGCGGTGACACCATCGACACGCGAGCCCTGATCGTCGCCTCAGGCGCCAGCGCCCGGACGCTTGGCGTCCCTGGCGAGGACGAACTGATGGGCTTCGGGCTCTCGACCTGTGCGACCTGCGACGGCGCGTTCCACCGCGGCGACGACATCATCGTCGTCGGCGGCGGCGACGCGGCGATGGAGGAAGCCAACTTCCTCACGAAGTTTGCCGACTCCGTCACCGTCGTCCACCGCCGGGAGGAACTCCGTGCCTCGGACCTCCTTGCCCGCCGTGCTCGGGACAACGAGGACATCGAGTTCATGTGGAACGCCGAGGTTACCGAGGTTCTGGGCAGTCAAGATGAAGGCGTTTCCGGCGTTCGGATCGTCACGCACCCGGACGGCCACCCAACGGAGAAACTGGAGGACCCCGACCGGGTCGACGAGGTCGTTGAATTCGAAATGGACATCGGCGGCGTGTTCTACGCCATCGGCCACGTCCCCAACACGGAATTCCTGGCGGAGACGCCGGTCGACCTCGATGACCGGGGATACCTCGAAACGACGGCCGGGATGACCTCGGAAACGGGCGTCGTGGGCGTCTTCGCCGCTGGCGACGTCATGGACCCCGAGTACCAGCAGGCCATCACTGCGGCTGGCACCGGCAGCATGGCTGCCCTGGACGCCGAGGAGTGGCTGACGGCAACGGCCGAGGCGGCCGGGGAGTCCGCGCCCGCCCCGAGCCCCGCGGACGACTGACGGCCGTCTGACCTCCACCAACTCCCAATCCCCTCACACGCACCTCCCCAACCCACGCACTTTCGAACGCACGCGGTCCTCGTCTTTACCGTACTGAGCGGGCACGACGTCTCTATCCTACTTTCCCTGCGTTCCCTTCCGGACTATCAAGCTCCCCCCTTCACCCTTTTTCCCACCCCGACCGAACCGCGGCCCCACAGTTACAATTATAATAGAAATACTATCTATGAATGATCCTCAGTTGTCTACAGGAGTCTCTGACAGACCGAATACTCGGTTTTGAGCTTTGGTCCTGGTTCCACGTTGGTGTATATTTCACGGAGACTGGTTCGCGTTCGATCCCCGGAGAGGCCTGAACCATCAGGGTAGGAAAGACGCGCTTACGGATCAGGCCCCTATGATTATCGGACTTGTTTCCTGATGAGTACTCCAAGGAACCCGATTCCAATAGCCGAGATCCCGAGACTGGCCAGCGTCAGTGGATTCGTCCATATTATCGTCGTCCAACTATTGATTCGATAATACGTTTCGTTGTACCGGATGACTCCCTCTTCACATGCGTTGTTAGTGACCGTTTCATCCTGCTGTGCAACGAGTTGATTAAATACGTCCTGTTCGTTGGGATCCAATTCAGAATAATAGCGGACATATTCCCCGCCATATTTTTCGAATCGCTCTTCTACTGTACAGTGGGTACGATGGTCGACGGTTGCAACAAAGAGCAACAACCCACCGAACACGATTCCAAATGCCAGGACAAGGAGAACAATATCTGTGATGCTTGCAGTCATATTGGTTGATTTTCAACCGTAGGGCATAAGCTTTAGCACTAATTTAACAGTTATTTTATAAATATTATTAATTGAGAATTTCAAGTTGATCTCTCAAAACCCCAAGTTTCAGTAAGTGTTTAGGTTGATTCGAATGGATATTGTTGAGTGTGAGTGATACCATGGCTGTTGATGAAAATCGGCCTATATTTTCATTTTGTATGGCGAAGTCGGGACCGCCACAGTCGACCCGCCGTCGTGGTACGAGGCGCCAAACAGAACACCAGCGCTATTGGGCCATCGTTGGCTGAACTGATCCCGCTTGAACCCTGTGTCAGAACATCGCTAGCGGCAGCATGATCAGGACGCCAGCCACGAGTCCCCCCACGAGTTCTATCTGGCCGCCCCTGGGGAGGTTCTCGCCGAGTTCCCGCGCCTCGGGAATGAATTCGGAGAGGACGAGATACACCATCGCTCCGGCGGCGAACCCGAACCCGTACGGCAGGAGGTCGCGGGCAACCCGAACGAAATAGAAGGCGATCACCGCGCCGATCGGTTGCGGGAGACTGGAAAACACGGACCACCACACCATCTTCCACTCGCCGACACCCATCGCTCGGAGCGGGATCGAGATGGCCGTCCCCTCGGGAATGTTGTGGATCGAGATAGCGATGGTCATGAAGATCGCGAGCAGTGGCACCGTGAACCCTAGCATCTGCGGGCCGGTTCCCAGGTTGAGGTCGGCGAAGGAGACGCCGACTGCCACGCCCTCGGGGAAACTGTGGACCGTCAAAATACCGAGGATCAGTATCAATTTCTTGAAGTCCGCTTCTTCGTAGTTTCGGGGGTTTACATCGGCTCCCGAGATGACGTAATCGCTGGCCATAACCAACAGGACGCCAAGGAGGGCGCCGATTCCGATCTCGACGGGCGTTCCCTCGTTCAGCCCTTCGAAAACCAGCCCAAACACCGACGCTGACACCATGATGCCCGACGCAAGCCCCCAGAGCGTAACGTTCCATCGGACGCTCACGTCCCTGACGAAAAAGAAGGGCACCGCTCCCAGCCCCGTCGCCAGGGCCGTGATGAAACCGGCGACGAAGACGAGCACGAGGTTCGCAACCAGTCCCATGAATCGTCGTTGGAACCGGAGGTAAATAAGAGTTATCACTATAGTTACTATTTTAATCTGGCCTAATTAGTCCCGCCAAATTGTCTTTAGGGCGCCTAAAACCCGAAATATATAACTTATATTTGAGTAACCTTCCTTATTATCTGATATATTGTTTCCAGTTGAAGCGGTCGAACGCCTGTAACGGATATCCACGGTCGGAAAGATCCGGCCTGGAGCCGATCCACTTCGGATTGGACTGATGAACTCCAGTGAGAGAGTCCCACCCCCACTTCGACCGCGCTTTGTCGATCCATGCCAGTGCAAACCCATTCGGGGGGATCGCCGATCGTTTGACAGCCAAGAGACGACGGTCGCGCGTTCGAAGCCTGGATTCTCTCCTCGCTTCTGCCCGATTTCCCACCCTGATTTTTCGTGCTATGTATTACCAATTTCCAACTTTCGGGAACGCATCCCATCCTGCTTCCGCATGATTCGACCGGACGCGTTCTTTTTAAGTGACGGTCGCTCCTACGACCGCCTGCAATGCAACTCACCTGGCACGGTCACTCGACATGGCACGTATCGGTCGAGGGAACGGACTTCCTGATCGACCCCTTCTTCGACAATCCGAAGACGTCGCTGGAACCGTCGGCGGTCGACACGCCGGACTACGTCCTCCTCACCCACGGTCACGCGGATCACATCGCCCACACGGGCGAGTTTGCCGACGCGACGGTGGTCGCAACGCCCGAACTGGCCGGGTTCGTCGAGGACGAGATGGGCGTCGCGGACTCGATCGGGATGAACCTCGGGGGCACGATCGAGTGTGGCAACGCCTCCGTCACGATGCACCGCTCGGACCACAGCAACGGGATCAACACGGGCTACGAATATTCGGGCGGCATGCCCGCTGGCTTCGTCATCTCCGACACGAAGCCCACTCGGATCTCGGACGAGGAGAGCACCACTTTCTATCATGCTGGAGACACGAGCTTGATGACCTCGATGCGCGACGTCATCGGCCCGCACCTCGAACCCGACGCGGCGGCGGTCCCCATCGGCGACCACTTCACCATGGGCCCCATGCAGGCCGGCATCGCGGTCGACTGGCTGGACGTCGACCACGCGTTCCCGATGCACTACGATAGCTTCCCACCGATCGAACAGGACCCCCAGGACTTCGTCCGCGAGGTCGAGGCGACCGGCAGTACTGCTGCGGTCCACCTCCTCGATGGCGACGAGACGTTCGATCTTGGAGCCGCACTCTACTGACGGCACCCTCGGGGACAAATCCTATTCTCCGCCGTAGGGCCACCGCCCGCCGACCTTCAGTTCGCGAACGTACCCGTCCGAGAGCGCGGTCTCGATTTCGTCGCGGTCCGTTCGCTCGAACGAACGCTCTTCGCTGGCAACCTCGACGGCGGCGCTCGCGAGCTGGATCGCTACCTCCCGGAGGTCCCGCGGGTCGAGTTTGTCGAGGGTATCGGCGTGGGTGTGGCCCCAGCCCCGACCCTCCCCCTCGGAGGTCGTGCTCGCCATCACGGCCGGCACGCCCTCCTGGACGAACGGCCACTGGTCGCCGTGGGGCGAAACCGTGTCGTCGGTCGACAAGGGCCCGGCATAGCCCGCCGTCACGGCCTCGAACGCGTCCTCGAGGTCCGCGAACCCGTTCGTCCCGACCCGGAGGTTCCGGGAGTTCCCGGCCCCGTCGACGTTGATCACGGCCTTGACGTTTTCGAGATCGTGCGTCTCGGCCCAGTGATAGGCCCCATAGAGGCCGATCTCCTCGGAGCCGAAGGTAATCAGTCGGACACGCATGTCGAGAGCGTCTTCAGCCTTGGCGAGCAGTCGGCCGACTTCGGCCACTATCGCGCACCCGGCGCCGTTGTCGTTCGCGCCCTCGGCGATGTCGTGGGCGTCGACGTGGGCCGTGACCAGGACTTCCCTCTCGCTGTCCGGACCAACGACCCCTTCGACATTTCGCGACGTCGCCGGTTCGTTGCGGCACTCGACCGACAGGGTCGCTGCAGGCTGGGTGTCCTCGCACTTTCGGGCCAGCCGCTCGCCGACTTCCTTCGAGACCCCCACCGCGGGGATCGGCCCCGGCCTCTCATGATAGCCGATTTCACCCGTGGGCGGCAGGCACCCCTCGACATGGTTCCGGAAGACGAACCCCACTGCACCCGCCTCGTAGGCGTCGGCGTACTTTTCCATGCGGTGGCGCCAGCGATCGCTGTCGGCAGGCATGTCGCTGCGGGCCATTGCCACCCTCCCCTCGAGGTCGGCCTCCTCGAACTCCGATTCAGTCCCGTATCCGACGTCAACGAGTTCGCCCTCGCCAGTCCCGCTGGGGGTCCCGGGGAGCGCGATCACCTCGTGGTCCGCCCCGTACTCCTCCGTTCGTTCGGCCGCGACGGCCAGGTTCGATTCGCCGCGCCACCAGCCAGGAATCTCGAACTCGTCGACCTCGACCTCGCGCAGGCCAGCGTCCTCGAACGCGTCCGCGACGAGCTCGGCGCCCTCACGCTCGCCGGACTGGCCGGCCATGCGGTTGCCGACGGCGACGAGGTCCGAGAGGAGGTCCCACGCGACGCTGTTCGTGTAGGCGTCACCGATGACGTGCTCGGGGAGGTGCGTCATGGACGGACGTGGCGCCACCGCGAGCAAGAAGCTGTGGGTCGGGGAAGGTGCTGTTCCCTCAAATCGGGTGGTCGCGAGACAAAGGAGTGAGAGATTCTATTGTTATTCCTCCGGGCGCAAAGTCGTTCGGGCTCCGACATTTTTTCGTTGGATAGAGAGATTCAAGAGGGGGGCGCGCACTCACCAACACGATGCGGCACGACCACGTCATCACGGCCAAACAGCTCTCCAGGGGGGATATCGAGGCGGTCCTCGACCGCGCCGCCGAGATGGATGCCGACATGGCGGCCTACGGGCAACGTCACGCCGGGAAAC